>SPBQ01000062.1 GCA_004525875.1 Myxococcales bacterium | reverse complement strand
TCGATGGGCTGCCGACGGCGCGGCCGCCGAGCGGCCAGCATTAGACGATCGGCATCACGAGGGGAAGCACCGACCGAAGGCCAGAAGGAGCTTGGGATTGCCGCGCATGCGGATCTTGCCCGTGAGGATCGCGCCGGCGATGCGGCGCTCCTTGCGCACGAATGCCAGCCACGTGTCGGCGTCGGCCGTCACGCGCATGTCAGGCTTGCCGATGTGGCCGTACTCGATGCGTAGCGTGCCGCCGTCGATGCCGATCGTCGCCTCGACGTTCTCGCTGCCGGTGAATGTGAAGTGATAGACGGTATGCAGGTCGCGCGCGTTGGTGCGGCTGAACAGGAGATCGAGGCTCGCGAGCATCCCGGTGATCGACCACGGGCGCAGACCCGAGCTCACCTCTCTCGGAGTCTTGTGGGGGAAACGCTTCGCGACGTGCGCGGCCGCGTCGGAGTCGGGCACCACGTAGACCTTCTCTTCCTTCTCCTGCAAGGGCTTGACGACGTCACGCAGGAAGCCCGGCTTGTCGGTTCGGTACGGGCCGATCACGTCCTCGCCCGCGGGGCAGACTGCCATGCAGTAGGCTGCCTTGTAGTTCGGGCCGAAGCCGAGGCTCTGCCACATCGAGGCGGACTCATCGTCGCTCACCCGGCTGCGGTACTCCACGCCGCTCCTGATGTCGGCGACGGTTTCGACCCAGTCGGTGAAGCCGCCCATGAACTCGCGGTAGTTGTGGGTGTAGCATGAGCCGAAGTTGAAGGTTCCGTCCGCGCCGATCGCGCCCACCGGACAGGCGGCCACGCAGAGCTTGCACTCGAGACACGGGTTGGTGTGGATCGGTGCGCCGTGCTCGCCGATGTCCGCATCGATCAGGACCGTGCCGAGCAGGATGAAGTTGCCGAACTTCGGGTGAATGACGTTTCTATGGATGCCCATCCGTCCGAGGCCTGCCGCAACGGCGACTTCCTTGTGGGAGACGACCCAGATGCGGCCGGGAAAATTCTGCATCTCCATCGGAAAGCCCATCGACGGGTTGAGGGCACGGACGCCGCGGTTCTGGAGCGCCCGCACTATCCTGCGCGCGACTTCGTTCACGTGATCGCCCGTGTGATGGAACTCGAGGTTGGCGAGCGAGCGCGCGCGCGAACGGATCGGCTCGCGGTTCATCCGGCAGACGAAGCTGATCAGCGTGCGCGTCCAGGGCGCGGCGTTCTCGATGTGGGCGCGTTCCCCCGCCAGCTCGGGACGGCCGATCTCCACGAAGGCGACGTCGTCCGCACCCGCTTCCACGGCGAGCGCTCGGAGCTCGGAGGCATTCAGCTCGGGCGCGGCCGTGCTCGCGTCGGGTTCCGGCGCAGCCTTCCAGGACAGAGGTGCGTTCGTCGATTCATCGCTGCTTTGCATGGGTTCCTCCGGCCTCGGGATGAGTCGGGTGTATATACAACCTGGATCGCAAAAAATTTTCGGCCGGCTTCAGTCCGGCGGTTCACCCTTCCACAGCCCGTCCGCGGCGGCTCGCAGCGCATCCTCGCCGGCGGTTCCGATGATCCGCCGCGCCTGCGTCTGTGCTTTCTCCCAGAGAGGCATCGCACGATCGATCACCGTGCGCCCTCGCGCGGTCACCGCCAGATGGCGCGCGTGGTCCTCGCCTTGCTCCGTCACCTCTAGCCAGCCCTTGCGCCGCAGGCGTTCGACGTTGCGGCTGAGCGTCGATTTTTCCATGTAGAGGCCGCGGCCCACGTCGGCTTGCCGCGGCTTCCCGAGCGTCTCGACCGTCACCAGGATGTTCACCTGGCCGGCTGTCACGCCGAGCGGACGTATCGCCTCGTCGTACACGCCGGTGATGACGCGATTGAGCATCCGTAGCCGCACGGCGATGCATTGATCGGCGATGCGACGGGTCGCAGCCTCGTGGGAGGTTTTGGGAGATTTCAGGCTCGCCATGCGTTGTATATACAACCGGGTTCGGCGGCAATCAAGCAACGCCGGGATCGGCGACCCGTGGGGCTACCTCGCGCGTCTTCGATGCTAAAGTGGGTGCGCGTGCACGGGAACATCGACCAGGAGCCGCTCGTCCTTGCCCTCGTCGGCTTGCCCGCGCGTGGAAAGAGCTACACGGGCCGCAAGATCGGCCGCTATCTCAAGTGGCTGGGGTACCGGACGCGCGTGTTCAACGTCGGCGAGTACCGGCGCGAGCGCGTCGGGGCCCAGCAGCCCCACGATTTCTTCGACCCTGACAACCCGGAGGGCCTCGCCGCCCGTCGCGAGCTCGCGCTCGAAGCAGTCGCCGACATGGTGGAGTGGTTTCGCGAAGGCGGGCAGGTCGCGATCTACGACGCCACCAACAGCACCCGGGCCCGTCGCGATCTGCTGCGTATGTGCTGCGATCGGATCGGTATCCGCATGGTCTACATCGAGATCGTCTGCGATGATCCGTTGCTCATCGAGGCCAACATCCTCGCAACGAAGGTCGGCTCGCCCGATTATGCGGGCATCGACCCGGACCGCGCCGTCGAGGACTTCCGTGCCCGCATCGCGCACTATGGGGCCGCCTACGAGCACGTCGACGATGACGAGGGCAGCTACATCCGCATGATCGATGCTGGTCGCCAGCTCGTCGTGAGCGACGTGCAAGGCTACCTGCCGTCGCGCCTGGTCTATTTCCTGATGAACCTCCATCTGACAATGCGGCCGATCCTGCTGACGCGGCACGGCGAGAGCATCTCGAATATCAGCGGTCGCATCGGCGAGGACCTTCAGCTCGCGCCACGCGGCGAGCGCTACGCGCGGGGGCTGGCGTCCTGGGTGCACGCGCACTTCCGATCCGAGGACGGACTGGTGGTGTGGACGAGCTCGCTCAAGCGCACGATCCGCACCGCGGAAGCGCTCGGCCGGCCGTTCACCTCTTGGCGCGCGCTCGATGAGATCGACGCCGGTGTTTGCGATGGCATGACGTACCGCCAGATCGAGAGCTCGATGCCCGAGGAGTACGCTGCGCGCTCACGCGACAAGCTCAACTATCGATATCCGCGTGGCGAGTCGTACCAGGACGTCATTCATCGCATCGATCCCGTGGTGATGGAGCTCGAGCGCCAGCGAACCCCGGTGCTCATCGTTGCCCACCAGGCCGTGCTGCGCGCGCTGTACGCGTACTTCACGAGCGTCCCCCCCGAGAAATCGCCGCATACACGCATTCCGCTACACGCGATCATCAAGCTGACGCCTCACGCGTATGGTTGCCACGAGGAGCGGATCGAGCTCGGGCCGGCAACACAGCCGATGGCCAGCTCCGGCTGAGGCGCAATGCCTAACCCCGCAGACTCCGTATCCCCCAGCTCGCGACCAGCAACGCCGACATCAGCGCGACCGCGACCTGAGCGGGCGGATAATCGAGACCGTTGGCGACGACGAAGCCGATCAAGCAGACGCTGACGCCGAGCACCGGCGCGACGAAGAGCATCGCGGTCAGCTCGCGGCACAGGTTGCGTGCCGCCAGGCCGGGAAGCACGAGGCAACCGAAGGTGTAGAGCATGCCCGCAACATGGATCGAGCACGCCACCGTGAGCCCCAGCCAGATCGCGAGCAAGCGGTCCCAGATACGCACGGGAACGCCGGTGGCCCGCGCCATCTCGGAGTCGACGAGCATGAGTAGGATCGCGTCGCGCCGGGCGGCCAGCACGCCGATCGTCACCACCAACAGAGCGACGAACAGTACGACGTCGGTGCCGTGCGCGCCGATGATGGTGCTCGCGGCCAGTCGGTTCACCTCTGCAAGCCCGTGCGGGCTGTGTGCCACGACCAGGACCGACAGGCTCGCACCGACGAGGAACACCCAGCCGGTCATCGATTCGCGGGTGTCGCGGGTGGCCGCGGTCACACCCGTGAGCCATGCGCCCAAAACCGCGGCCGCACCACCGGTCACGGAGTGCATGATGTCGAGCGCGCGCTCGCTCAGCCGGTGGGCGAGAGGATCACCGGCGCGAATACCGAATGCGATTCCGAACATCGAGGCCTGCGATACGGCGGCGCCGATGAAGATCTGATCGCGCGCCACGACTGCGACGCCGACCAGCCCGAGCAGAGCTGCTATGAGCAGGCCGCTGAGGTAGGCGTCGTGGAACAACGGCCACGATTCAATGAACTCCAGGATCATCCGTGGCCTCCGAGGCGACGGCGCGTACCGTCGGGCTTGTCGCCTGCTGCCCGTCCCAGCAGCACCGAGAGATTCCGGTCCGTCAGCACGGTCGCGCGATCGCCCGTCACGACCTTGCCGGATACGAACAGCGCCACGTGGGTCGCCATGCGTTCGACGATGTCGAGATCGTGCGTGACGAACATCAGCGCCGTCCCTGTCTCGTTCTCGCGATTGAGCCGCTGGAGCAGAGCGAGGAATGCGTCCTCGGCGGCCGGGTCGAGGTGGTTGGTGGGCTCGTCGAGCACGAGTAGCTGCGGCCTTCGCACGAGCGCGCGCGCCAGCACGGCGCGCTGGCGCATGCCGCCGGAGAGGCTGGCGAAGGCGTCGCGCTCGCGGCCTGCGAGATCAACGACCGCCAGGGCCTCGGCGGTACGCTGGCGGCGCTCGGAGCGGTCGAGCTTCACGCCCACCAGACCGAGCCGGACGAACTCTCGCAGCGTCATTGGCACCGACGGGGCGACCTCCGAGCGCTGGGGAACGAACCCCACGGCCTCGCGTGAGACCAGGCTGGCGGCCACGCTGAGCTTGCCGGCGAGCGGTGGAATCAAGCCGAGAACCGTCCGAACGAATGTCGTCTTGCCAGTGCCGTTCGCCCCGACCAGGAACCAGAGATCGCCGCGGCGTATCTCGATATCGACGCCCGTAACCACGGGTCGCCCGCGGTAGCCCGCCGCCAGGCCGATGGCGCCGATCAGGGGCTGCTCATCGTTCGCGGTGATCAGCGCGTTGCCGCGATGGCGTCGGCGATCGTCCGCACGTTGTAGTCGACCATGTCGACGTAGTCGCGTGCATCGTCGACGGCGCCTACCTCGTGGGCGAGGAGCGCGATGCGTGCGCCGGTGCGCTCGGACACGAAACGGGCGTGTCGTGGATCGTAATATATCGAAGCGACGAGCATTTTGACGTTTCCGGCGTTCATCCGCTCGATCACCTCCTTGAGATGGTGTGTGGTCGGCTGGACGCCGGGCAACGGCTCGAGGTGGCCTACGATGCGGATTCCGAAGCGCTCGGCGAAGTAAGGCCACATGTCATGGTCGTCGACGGCCGGTGTTCCGTGGTAGGGCGCCATCCGTGCGAGCCACCCCTCGAGCTTGTCGGCGTCGCCCTGCTTTTCGAGGAACGCCGTGAGCTTGCCGGCAGAGAACAGGCGGGCGAGCTTCGTGCCGTCGTATTTTTCGTCGAGCGGGACACCGACCAGCGAGCTTCCGATGCGGTGACGTAGCTTCTCGGTACGCTCGGCGAAGTAGGCCGCCCGGGTGGGGAGCAAGGCAGCCATTCGTTCGCGCAGCAGGTCCGCCACGGCGAGCCCGCTGACCGGATCGAGTAGAAAATGGGGGTTGCCCCCCGGGTGCACGTCGCCAATCGCCCGCGATACGATTCCGGCTGGCTGCTGCATCGGCAAGATGACCGTGGAGGCCAGAACGTAGCCCGGCTGCCCGGGCAGGACGGCGGAGTTTCGCGCGTTGTTCACGAGCGTGTCTAGGTAACCGGCCTCGAGCCCCAACCCGACGGCGAGCAGCAGGTCGGCATCGTGAAGCGCTTTGACGAAGCTCGGCCTGGCTTCGGCGAAGTGAGGATCCTCACGCGGCAGCACCATGGTCGTCACGTTCACGGCCTCGCCGCCCACCGCGTCGGCGAGCGCGGCAAGATTGGGAACGGTCGCGAATACTTTCAGCGACGTCCTCGCCGGTCCCTCCTCGGCTGCCGCTTGTCGGACGCCGGTGCTCACGATGCCGAGGACGGCGAGTGCGATTGCGGTGCGTGCTGGGTTACGCGGTTTCATGATCGTTTCCTCCTGACTCAGAACGAGTGGGCGGGATGAGCGCCGTAGAAGATCTCGGCGCCCAGCCAGACCGTGTGAGCGTTGTCGCCGTCGAGGTGACGCGCGCGGTCATAGTTGTATTGCAGGCGCAGGCGCGAGAAATGGCTGGGCCAGTAAACGAGCAGCGGTGAAAGGCGGATGCGATCGTCGCGGTCGGGGTCGATCTCGCGGGTCACCAGGTCGCCGTCATCGACGCTGTCGCCGCGGCCGCTAGCATACTCGATGCGTAGGCCGGCTTCCCACTGGTGCCGGAAACCCCACATCGTCTGCGTGTAGAGCCCCCAGTCGCGCAGCGTCTCCGTCGGCAGGTCCTCGTTGAGATCAGGATCCTCGGCTGTCGTGACCATCTCTGTCTCGTAGGCCCGGTACATGAGCTCGGTCTGCCAGCTGACGAATGGCCACCCGCGGAAGCTGTTCGTCGGCCGCCACCTGAGGAGGAAGTCGAGGCCGGCGACCCACGTTCGCGTATCCTCGCCCGCCGAGTTCGGACCGAACAGGCCGGACAGGCCGAGCACCGACGTCGTCGTCGGCGACAGGTCCCAGCCGTTCGCCCAGCGTGCCAGGTAGAGAAGGTCGGCCGGCCCGTCTACGCCGCGGTCGAACTCGGGACGGCCGCCGACCGGCTCGTTGCTGAGGAAGCTCCGGGTGAACTCGCCTTGTCCAGAGTTCTGGATTCCGAGATGGAGCTCCGAGGGCCAGGAGGTCGGCATGAGCCACGACAGCCGAACGCCCGAGGAGCGCAAGCCCTCGCCGCCGAACATGCGGGTGTTCACGACCGGCTGATCGAGCCAGTCCCACTGGTGCGGGTGGCGCGGATTGATGCGACCGAACTCGGTGAAGAAGAAGCCGCCCTCCAGCTGCAAGCCCCACGGCAGCGCTGTCGTCGTCCCGAACGCTTCCTCGAGCTCGATCTCGTTGGCCGTCGCGACGATGTGGGCCTCGCCTGTGAAGTAGGGATCGACGGCGCCCATGAACGACAGCTCGGCTTGCTGCAGGGTGAAGCCGTTGCGGTCGGGATCGTGCGCACCGCCCTGCAGCAACCCGAGCTCGTCGTCATCCACGGTCGAGCCGCCGGCGGCGAACATCACGTCCATCGAGATGTCGATAAGCCGGAGGTCGGTGTTGCCGATCGAGCGCGACCAGATCTTGGAGGTCGCGGCTTGCCCGGCGCCGTCGGTGGGCTGCTCGGTGTCGAGGTCGGCCAGGGCCGCGTCGGGCGCTGCGTCGGGATCCTCCATCGGCTCGCTCCCGGATCCGCCCGTGGGCGCGGCAACCGTCGTCGTTGCTGCCGCTGCGCTTGTTCTCGCGTCGAGCTCCTCCAGACGCCGACTGAGGCTCTCGATCAGCCCACGGTTCTCCTCGTCACGGCGTCGAAGCTCCTCTACCTCCGTGCGCAGCGCCTCCAGCTCGCGGTTGATGTGTTGTTCATTCGATTGCGCTTGCGAGTCCGCCGGCGATACGAGCGCCGCCGCCGCTGCGAGCGCGAACGTCAGCCTGACTCCGGGAAAGATCCTGCCTGTTCGGGTTCTCATTCCGGTTCTCCTCGGCAGCGCCACCGGATGCGGCGCCCCGCGCTCTCGTAGGGCCAAGGCCCCAAGAGAGCGCGGGGTCACTCGTCAGGACGATACGGTGTCAGGAGAACAGGGGCGGAGCGCGACTGCGCAGACTGGGAACGCGCAGACGCAGGAGAACGTCGCCGCAGCCGGTGTCGTCGAGGCGTGCGGCGAGTCCGTCGGCGTACAGTCGGTACTCGCCGGTGGGGACGGTGTGCTCGATCCGCGTCGCTGCCTGGCAGACGGCACAGTCGGACCTCGACGTCGGGCCGTGGCCGTGATCGGCCGCGACCGGGCTGGCCAGGGACCGTGCGGCTACAGCGGCCTCCCCGACGGTGACGTCTGCCGGTCGGTGGTGCAGGGCCTGGTGGGCCGACTGGAACGCGGGCCCGACGAGCTGAAGGGCCAGCAGCCCCAGCCCCACGTACCGCGCGAATCGCGTGCGCTCTTCGACGATCATCGGACTCGACCGAGTTCCGCCGTACATGGGGGGCGGCTTCGGGTCAAAGCGGGCCCGGCCGCGACGGCTCGCGCGGCGGCGTCTGGCGTGAGCTACGCCGCGCGGGAGAATACAAATCGTACCGCGCAGCAGTCACAAGGAGCGACAAACATGATTCTCGATCTCTTCAAGCTCGACGGCAAGGTGGCCGTCGTCACCGGTGCAAGTCGCGGAATCGGCCGCGGTGTCTCCCTTGCGTTGGCGGAGGCCGGAGCACGCGTCGTGTGCGTGTCGCGAAAGCTCGCCGAGGTCGAGAAGACCGTCGCCGACATTCGCTCCGCGGGCGGCGACGGTGCGGCCGTCGAGTGCGACGTGCTCGATCGTGCCCGGCGCGCCGGCCTCGTCGACGCGGCTGTTGATCGTTTCGGCCGCATCGATATCCTCGTCAACAACGTGGGTGGCTGGCCGCCGACGCCCGCGCTCGACACCACCGACGAGCATTTCGAGAAGGCGTTCCGCTTCAATGTCACGCACGCGTTCTCACTAACGCGCGCCGCGGCCCCGCGCATGGTCGAGACGGCGGGCGGTGGCTCGGTGATCAACATCTCATCGGCGGCGGGCGTGAACCCCGCCCCCTGCTTCGCGGCCTACGGGACCGCAAAGGCAGCAATGAACTTCCTGACCCGAGAGATGGCGCAGGACTTCGCGCCGAAGATCCGAGTCAACGCGATCGCCTGCGGGTCGGTCGAGACGGAGGCGCTGGCGACGATCCTGAACGATGAGATCCGCGCCACGATGGTGGGCATGACGCCTCTCGGCCGCATCGCCACCGTCGAGGACATCGCCGCCTGCGCGCTTTATCTGGCCTCGTCGGCAGCGTCGTACGTGACCGGTCAGATCGTCGGCGTCGACGGCGGGCTGAAC
>SPBQ01000287.1 GCA_004525875.1 Myxococcales bacterium | reverse complement strand
GTACACGTTCTCCTTGACGCGCGTGCCGTGGAAGCTGCCGTGGGGAAAGCCGTTGATCGTGAACACGTAGAGATCGCTGGCGGCGAGGAAGGCCTTCAGTTCCTCGAGCGCGCCGGGCTCCTCGAGCTCGGCGGCCGCGCGGCCGGAGAGCCTCAGGCCGACGCCGAACGGGCGATCGGCGCATACTCGTTCCTTCACCGGGACAACGAAACGCTGGAGGTTCTCCCGTACTTCCGCCCAGCTCTCACCGGGATGGATGTTGGCGCAGTAGGTGAGGTGGGCGTGCCCGTGCCGCGGGGCCTTCATCTCGCGCGAATGCTGGCGTGGCGCCGGTGTAGCCAGTCGAGAGCCTTCTCCATGCTGGCTTCGTCGATTTCGTGAACGTCGAGCGGTCGACCGGGATCGGTGATCATCGTGACGGTGAGCTCACCGCCCAGGTGCTCGCGAAATTCGGCCAGCCCGTCGAGGATCCACAACCTACCGGTGGCGTCGCGCTCGCCGAGCACGTCGTGCCAGAGCTCGAGGCCGAGGTCTTCGAGCAACTCGCAGACCTGATCGAGCACGTGCGCGCCGAGCAACCCCTTCTCGACGGCATAGCGACAGTCCAGGGCGATGCCGATGGCGACGGCCTCGCCGTGCCGCAGCCTGTAGCCGGTGAGGCTCTCGAGTTTGTGCGCCGCCCAGTGGCCGAAGTCGAGTGGCTTGGCACTGCCGAACTCGAACGGATCGCCGCCGCCGCCGATATGCTCAAGATGCAGTTCGGCGCTTCGGCGGATCATGAGCGCCATCGCCTCGGGATCGAAGCCGGCGAGGTCGGCGCTGCTGGCGACGAGCCAGGAGAAGAAGCCGGAATCACGGAGCAGCGCAACCTTCACGGCCTCCGAGATCCCGGCACGCCGATCGCGGTCGGACAGGGTGTCGATGAACGCCAGATCGTTGATGACCGCGAACGGCGGCGCGAATGCACCCACGAAGTTCTTCACGTCGAAGGCGTTGATACCGTTCTTCACACCGACGCCGGAGTCGTTCTGGGAGGCGACAGTCGAGGGCATGCGGATCACACGCAGCCCGCGGGGGGTCGTCGCGGCGGCGAAGCCGGCCATGTCCTGGATCGCGCCGCCGCCGAGGATAAGGACGAACGACTGCCGGTCGATGCCGGTCTCGTAGAAACGACGCTGCAGCGCGCCTACCAGGTCGGGATTGTTCTTGACGCGCTCGCCGCCGGAGACCAGCTCGGGAGGCGCCACGAGCTCGATCGCGTCGCGGTGATGTGAGGCGTAGTCCTCGAGCCGTGCGCCAAGCCCGGGACATTCCGACCAAAGCCCACGGTCGACGATCGGGAACACGCGGTGCCGGCGGCCCCGCTCCAGGCGCGTCAGGGCCTCGCGTAGCGCCCTGTTCATCGGATCGAGCGCGTCGCGGGTGAAGTAGACCGGGTACTCGAAGGGGAGCGAGAACCGCTGGACGTAGACGTCGGACCGCGGGACGCCGGGACCTCCGGCGGCCGCCGCTCTTGCTGGACTGGAAGTGGGCACGTCGGTTTCGCCGCGGTCGACCGTCAGCGTAGAGGCGGGCCGGAGAGCCGTCAAGGGTCGTGCTTGTGTGTGGGCCGCGGCGGGCCGATTGCGACGAACGCCCGGGTCGTCTACGCAAGTGGCATGGCCGAACCACCGCAGAACGATCCCAAGGACCCCATGGACCCCACGGAGAAGCCGGGAGGAGAGGCGCAACTTTCCATCCAGACAGACCCGAAGGAGGCAGCAGGCGTGTACTCCAACTTGATGATGGTGAGCCATCGCAAAGAGGAGTTCGTGCTCGACTACCTGTTCGTACAGCCGCAGCGCGGTCCGCAGGGACAGGGAGTCGCGAACCTGCGTTCGCGCATCATCACGTCGCCCGAGCACGTCAAGCGTATTGTGCGTGCGCTGCAGGAGAACATTCGTCGATACGAGGAAAAGTTCGGTGTCATCGAGGAGTCGACCGACCTGCCCCGGGTGATGCACTGAAGACGATTCCGGTCGGTCTCGATGCGTCGCGAGCTCCTCTTCGTGGGGCGGTCGTCGGTCGTGACCGTGCCGCGTCGGAGCACTGCTGCAGTTGCGCGATCGGCCGGCCCGGCGCAGGGGGGCTGACCCCCGGATGACGCACGATAGCTCGGCGGGCTCTTGACCCGTTCGGGTGGGTCGGACGCGAGGCGCGCGGTCGCAGCACACCACCTCGGGCCCGGGACCGCGAGCGCGCCCTCAGGGGGTCGTCGGCCGGTCGAAAACACGCCAGATGTCGCATGGACATTGCTCTTCTAGCCGCTGTAGGCTCATTAAGTGCGTGGGGGAAGCCAGCCGTCGGCAGAGGCGACCGCTGCCCGCCGGGCCATATGATCGTGATTGCATGCTGTACCTCCGGCCCTCCCAAAAATTCGCGGCTACGCTGACGTCGCTCTGGCTGTCGGTGACCTGCGTCGCGAGCGCCGCCGCTCAGGCGACCGCCGAACCGATAACGCAAACCGATCAGAACTGCGTCATCACGATGAACAAGGTCGGCGTGAAGCTCTTCACGGCCGAGAACCACGCCTCCTATAAATGCATCAGGGACGCCGGGAAGGGCCGACTCGAAGGTACGATCGAGGCTTGCATGGTGGCCGAAGAGGGGAGCAGGAGCGACAAGCTCGCCAACAAGCTCGTCGCCACGCAGAACGACAAGTGCTCCCCGCCGCTCCCACCGTTCGGCTTCGCCACCGCCGCCGCCGTAACGGCATCGGCGAGAACGACCCAGTCCGAGCTCACTCATGCGCTGTTCGGTAATCCGCTCGATGCCGCCGTCGTTCTTCGCGACGAGGATTTCGACGGCGTGAAGTGTCAGCTCCGCGTCGCCCGCGAGTACCAGAGCTACGCGGCGGCGCGTCTCAAGGCATTCAAGAACTGCAAGCAGGCCGGGCTAAAAAACGGCACCATCACCGATGCGACCGCTCTGGCCGAGTGCACCGTGGCGGATCCACGCGACAAGGTGGCCGGCGCGCGTGCGCGCATCGGTGCCGAGATCGCGAGGCGATGCGACGAGACGACGCTGCCCCCTCTGTTCCCGGGCGAGTGCGAGACGGGCGCGAGGATCGGCGCGTCGACCTTCGACCAGTGCGTCGCCCGGCTCATTGATTGTCATACCTGCGTTCTGACGAACGACATGGACGGGCTCCTGTTCGATTGCGACACGCTCGACGACGGCCTGATCAACGCGAGCTGCCGGACCTGCGGCAACGGAGTGACCGAGGGGCCCGAATACTGCGACGAGGCGGGCGCGACGGCAGCGTGTGATGTCGACTGCACGTTTCCCGCCTGCGGTGATGGGATCTTCAACCCCGCCGCCGGCGAGGAGTGCGACGACGGCAACGGCATCGACGGCGACGGTTGCGACCTGGGCTGCATCCTCTCGGGCTGCGGCAACGGCATCATTGGAGGAGCGGACGAGGAGTGCGATGACGGCAACAACGTAGACGGCGACGGCTGCACGCTCGAGTGCCGGTGCGAGCCCGGCGCGTTTCTCTCCGGCTGTCAGGACCCGCAGTGCCCGGCCTCAGCGGAGTTCATCCAGATGGCCGCCGCCGGCCCCTTGTGCAGCACCAATGCGGACTGCCTGGCGGGTACGTGCGACGAGACGCTGGGACGGTGCGCGACGGCCACCACCGACGACCTCGGCTTCAGTGGCTTTATCCACGACGTCGACTCGAATGATGGCAGTGTCACGCGTCTGCGCCTGACTTGCCCGGGGCCGGGTCCGGTCTGCGGCGAGTGCATCGTCGAGGGCATCGCTCCGCTCCCACGCAACTGCCGCTGCGCGAACGACGATCGCAAGGTCTGCGACAGGCCGCTACGGCCCGACGCCGACGACTGCGGCGGTGCGATGTGTGAATGCTACGAGGGGCCCCCGTCTCCGAACTCGGCCGGCAATACGCCGGTGTGCACGGTCTGGCGCCATGCCAGCGACGTGACCGGTACCGTCGACGTCGATACCGGCGCCGGCATCGTCTTCAAGGACATGCGCGCCATTGTTCATCTCGGAGAGCAGCTCGTCGATCCGTGTCCACGCTGCATCGGCGACGGTACGCCCGGAGATGGCCTACGCAAGGGCAAGTGTGTCGGCGGTCCCAGCGACGGCATGCCCTGCGATGTCGACGCCGAGCATACCTCGTTTCCCGCGCCGGGCGGCGGCGGAGGCCAGTCGCTCGACTGCATGCCGAGCCCGGCCAAGAACATCTCGGCGGACGGCGTCGTGGTCCGGGCCGGGCTGACGACGG
>SPBQ01000147.1 GCA_004525875.1 Myxococcales bacterium | reverse complement strand
CTCCTCGCCATCGCCAACAACCACGAGGCCATGATGTGGCGCCTCATGATCATCGACGAGGCCCGCAGCTCGCTCGATCTCCAGTACTTCATCTGGGACTCGGACCCGGCAGCCGCCCTGCTCTTCGAACGTCTCCTGGAGGCCGCCGATCGCGGCGTGCGCGTGCGCTTGCTCGTCGATGATCTGCCCCTTCAAGCCGACGACACCGACCTCGCTGCGATCAGCTCGCACCCCCACTTCGAGCTCAAGCTCTTCAACCCGGGCCGCGTGCGGCGAGGCCGGGCGGGCAAGACAGGCGAGATCGGCAAACCGAGCGAGACGTCGGTGAGCCTGCGCGAGCTGAACCGGCGCGTGCACAACAAGCTGCTGATCGCCGATGGCAGTCTCGCGATCACCGGCGGTCGCGACGCGGGCGCGGCCTACTTCGGCCTCGGCCCGACGTACAACTTCCGCGACCTCGACATCCTCGCTGCCGGCAAGGTGGTGCCCGAGCTCACGGTCGCGTTCGACCAGTACTGGAACAGCCCGGTCTCCTACCCCACGGCCGCGATCGATCCGGACGTCGATCCGCAGGTGCTGTCCGCGGCACGAGCGCGCCGCAACGAGTACCTCGCCGAGCACGCCGACGTGCTGACCTACGTTCCACTGCAGCCCCACCCCTGGTCCGATGAGATGTGGCGCCTGCTGGAACGCATGATGCCCGCAGATGCGCACGTGCTCCGGGACGTACCGGAGCAGAGGCCGGGCCGTACCGAGATCATCCTCGTAGCGCCCTACCTGATCGCGACCGAAGATCTCATGGAGAGCATCCGCGCACGCGCCGCCGAGGGTGTGCGCGTCAGGATCCTCACCGATTCGATGGTTGCGAACGACAACGCCTCGGCTCACAGACGCTACAAGAAGTACCGCCGTCGTATCCTCGAAACCGGCGCCGAGCTCTACGAGTTTCGTCCGCACCCGTCCGAGGACGTGCGCGCGGCGGCCGACATGCCGCCGGTCCACGCCGAGCTCATCTCGCTGCACATCAGGGCGATCCTCGGCGACAGCGACGGCTGTACGGTGGGCTCGCTCGACCTCGATCCACGCGCGATGGTCGTCAACGCCGAGAGCGCTCTGTACGTGAATTCAGCGAAGTTCTGTGACCAGCTCGCCGAGGACCTCGACGTGCTTATGCACCCCGACGATGCGTGGCGCGTGGAGATCGACGAGAACGGCCTCCTGTCGTGGACGTCGAGCGCCGGCACCGTCACCCGCGAGCCGGGCCGCGAGCCGGACCGCTAGCCGGCTCGCAAGCGGCGGAGGGCGGGCTCGGATTTTTCTTGCGGCTTGCGGCTGGTTGCGCTGGAAAGTCAGCCCGGGCCGAACGTTACCATCCCTCGGGCGCCGTCGGCATCCACGAGATCGCCAGTAGCGAGTCTCCTCTGGATCGATCGACGCGACGAAAGAGCTGCTCCTCCTCGGGCGTCGGTTGGTAGCTGAGTCGTGGAAATCCGATGGGCTCGCCGGCGCCGCGGACGACGAACGTCTCGGGGTCAATCGTCACGTCGAAGAGCGCGGCCACCTGCAGGCCGATCTCTTTGTGCCAGTCGCTGAGCTCGACGCCGCCGCGCGGCACCGCGCCCGCGGCCCGATGGAGCATCGTGCGGTACGTGATCGGGTGGGCCATGCGGCCGCTGAACAGCAGTCGGTCGCGCTCGTTCACGGCGCCGCTCGCGGCCATCGCCGCGAAACTGAGCGACGTGAACAGGCCCCGCCGTCGGTGCTCCGGGTCGATACACGCGATTCCCGCCATCGCCACGCCCTGCGGACCCTCGCAGCGCGCGAGCTCCGTGCGCATGGCGTCACCGACCGCGAAGCCCACCATGCGTCCGTCGACCTCGGCCATTGCCGTGTAGCGGAGCTTCGTGAACGAACGCCCGAGATAGGCGTGGTTGGCGCAGTCGTAGTTCGCCTCGAACAGCGCTTTGATGCCGGCGATGTCGGCGGCGCAGAGCGCGTCCGATTCGACCACGCGCGTGATTGCTCGTGTCTGCATACGGCTACCTCGACCACCCCTCAGGACGGCACGAACACCAGGAAGATCTGTACCGGCAGCACGTCGTGGTCCATCTGCAGATCGTAGCCGGCGGCCGTCATCTCCCGCACGACGTCGGCCGCGTGGCTCTGGTGGTTGTTCTCGACGAACACGCCGAGGAGGCCACGGCGGTCGGCATTCGGTTCGAGGATCGCCACCCGGCCGCCGGGCGCGAGCGCGGAGCGCAGGCGGGCGAAGTATTCGGCGCGGTCCTCGATGTGGTGGTAGGTGTTCACGATCAGGATGACATCGATCTCGTGGGCGGGCAGACCCGCGTCGTCCGTGCCGCCCTTGATGACGGTCACGTTCGCTGTCGACTCGAACCGCTCGTTTAACGACTCGACGACCGCCTCGTCGACGTCGACCGCAAACACGACGCCACCGTCGCCGACGGCGCGGCGCAGGTGCGGGACGAAGTAGCCTTCGCCGGCTCCGATGTCCGCCACGGACGCACCGACCCCGATGTCGAGCGCCGCCAGGACGTCGGCGGGGCGCTGCCACGCGTCGCGGCCGACCGTCGAGGTGTCGATGCGGTCGAGGCCCTCGGCGAAGCCGGGAAGGCTCGCGACGAACAGCAGCACGGACAGAGCGATGCAGAGGGGCGAGTAGAGGCTGCGGTTGAGGCGGTAGAAAGGCGTCTCCCGCGTGGCCGGCCGCAGCCACCCGTCGAAGTAGCCGCCGACTCCGCGAAGCGCGAGCACACCGGCGGCGCCCCAGGCCGCCCACTGTGCGAGACGGGCCGGGCCGGGAATCACGAGCGATGCCGTCAGCGCGGAGGCGGCCGCAATCGCCAGCAAGCCGGCAACCGCGAAGCACGCGACAGGACCCGGCATGCTTCCCGCGGCCTGGCCGAGCGCGCGCGGGTCGCCGACGACGGTTGCGACCAGGCTCTCCTCATCGGTTCCCGGCCAGTGGCCGCCCATACCCCAGTAAACGTGGAGCGCGGCGAGCACGCCGAGGATGGTGGCGACGGCAATCGCGGCAACGGTTTCCATCGTTGGCGAAGGCCGGCACCGGGCGGGCCTTCGTCGGACGAGTATGCGGGCGGCGCTCGTCCAGGTCGACATTCCACGGAGGCGCCGGCCGATAACGTCAGGCGCAGCGCTCGGGTAAGCTGCGGCCGTGAGCGTCGATCCGGATGATCTATGCTGGGATCTACCCTACCCGTCCAGGCGCCAGCCGGTGCTGGCGCGCAACGTCGTCGCCACTTCCCAGCCGCTGGCCGTGCAAGCAGGCATCGCGGCGCTCGAGCGCGGAGGCAACGCCGTCGACGCCGCGCTGGCCGCGGCGATCACGCTCGTGGTCGTCGAGCCTACCAACAACGGGCTCGGCTCCGACGCCTTCGCCATCGTCTCGACAGCCGATGGGCTGCACGCGATCAACGGCTCAGGCCGTGCGCCCGCAGGCGTCGACGTCGACCGACTCACGCGCGAGAAAAAGATGCCGTTGCTCGGCTGGGACGCGGTGACGGTGCCGGGGGCGGTGTCGTGCTGGGTCGAGCTATCGAGGCGCTTCGGCCGGCTGCCGTTCGCCGACCTGTTCGAGCGTGCCATTCACTACGCCCACGACGGCTACGCGGTATCGCCCGTCACGGCGCGGCTATGGGCGACCGTCGCGCCGCTCTACAGCGACTTCGCACCGTTCTCCGAAGCGTTCCTTCCCGGCGGACGCGCACCGCACGCGGGCGAGACGTTCCGGATCCCCGCGCTCGGCGCGAGTCTCGCAGAAGTGGCGACGACCACCGGCGAGAGCTTCTACGGCGGCCGTCTGGCCGAGGCGATGGCCGCGCACGCGGCGGCCGAGGGCGCAGCGCTGCGCGTCGACGATCTCGCGGGCCACACCAACGAGGATGTGGAGACGCTCTCGGTCGAGCACGGCGACTGGCGCCTCCACGAGCTTCCGCCCAACGGCCAGGGGATCGCCGCGCTCATCGCTCTCGGTATCCTCGACCACACGCCGATCGCCGAGCTCGACGTCGACAGTGCCGACAGCTTCCACCTGCAGATCGAAGCCATGAAGCTCGCCTTCGCCGACGTCCACGCCCACGTCGGCGACCCCGACGGTATGTTCGTCGCAGCCGGCGATCTTCTCGATCCCGACTACCTCGCGGTGCGCGCGGCGGCGATCGACATGCGCCAGGCCCGTGAACACCCCGTCGGCAACCTGGCACGCGGCGATACTGTCTATCTCACGACAGCCGACGCCGACGGCATGATGGTGTCGTTCATCCAGTCGAACTACTTCTCGTTCGGATCGGGCATCGTCGTACCCGGCACCGGCATCAGCCTGCAGAACCGCGGCAACGGGTTTTCCACCCACGACGGTCATCCCAATCGCGTCGCACCCGGCAGGCGACCATTCCACACAATCATCCCGGCCTTCGTCACGCGGAACGGCGCGCCCTTGATGAGCTTCGGCGTGATGGGCGGAGCGATGCAGCCGCAGGGCCACCTTCAAGTGCTCGTGCGGATGGCGGACGGCGGCATGAATCCGCAGGCGGCCCTCGATGCACCGCGCTGGCAGGTGATCGAGGCGCTCGACGTCGCCCTCGAGGAAGGGGTTCCCGATGCCGTCGCCGCGGAGCTCGAAAGCCGCGGTCACCGCGTCAAACGGCTCGGATCCGAGTGGTTCGGCGGTGGCCAGACCGTGCTGCGGCGCGGCGACGGCTACGTCGCAGCCTCCGACCCTCGCAAGGACGGGCTCGCCGCCGGATTTTAGGCACCCCGCGTGCTACCTTATATAGGCGCGGGGTGGGGTGATGCGGTACGTGACAGAAACCCTGGCTCCCGACGAGGTGATCCTCGCCGTCGGCCGCTTCCCACGAACCTACGATCTCATCTCGTTTCTCTGGCTGCTGACGATCGTCGGATTTCCAGTCTTCCTCGCGCGCCTGGCTCGCAAGCGCTGTACCGAGCTCGCCGTCACCAGCAAGCGCTTCGTCTACAAGCGCGGCCTCATCTCACGCGTCACCGACGAGGTCGCCACCAACCGCATCCGGCACGTGAAGGTTACGCAGGGCAGCCTCGGCCGCATCTTCAACTACGGAAAGATCTACGTGGAAGGCGCCGAGATTGGGGTGTTCGGCCTGCCGGCGATCCGCAAGCCGACGCAGTTCCGCAAAGCACTCATCGTATCGGGAAGCGGCATCCCTGAGGGCCACACGGCAACGCAGTCGGCCGCCGGCGTGCTCATGATCGAGCCCGCGCCCCGGCCCGCACGCGAGTCGCGGCGGCGACCGAAACAACAGCGCTCCGAGCCGCCGCAGCGGCGCCGGCGCGTGCGGCGCGTCGACGCGAGCTGACCTCTCCCGCTCCGCGCAGCTCGATCCCGGCAAGACCGTGGATCACGGCCGTTAGCGGAAGACCGCCCCGACCTCGAGCTTCTCGAACGACGCCGACCCGGTCGTCCCCGCCTCGGTCAGCAGAATCTGCCCGCGGATCTCACCGCCCAGGCAGTTCGTCGAGTGCACGTTCACGTAGTAGAGCCCTGCGAGCATCTCCGCCTGCTTCTCGGGCGACAGTGTGGTCTGGCCGACCTTCGGGGTTCCGAGCGGAAGGTCGACCGCGACGCCCGCCGGTACGCCCGGCTCGGCCGGGCCGTGGATGTGCGAGATGGTCTCGGAGGCCGATAGGTTCATGAAGCTGACGTCGTAGGTCATCAGGCCTGTGACCGTGTCGAGCGTGAGGCTGCCCGACCCCGACCCCGTGCACGGCGGCACGCTGCACGTCGTGGCCTGCTCGCAATCCATGACCGTCGAGAACGAGAACACGGTC
Organism: Myxococcales bacterium; assembly: GCA_004525875.1. Next base: position 357 of record SPBQ01000147.1, on the reverse strand, counting down.
TGCGGCAGTGTCGTCGTGGTCGGCGACATCGTCGTCGTCACCGGCTCCATCGTCGTCGTCGGTGCCATCGTCGTCGTAACCGGCGCCATCGTGGTGGTCGGTGCCATCGTCGTCGTCACCGGCGCCATCGTGGTGGTCGGCGCCATCGTCGTCGTCACCGGCGCCATCGTGGTGGTCGGCGCCATCGTCGTCGTCACCGGCTCCATCGTCGTGGTCGGTGCCATCGTCGTCGTCACCGGCTCCATCGTCGTGGTCGATGCCATCGTCGTCGTCACCGGCGCCATCGTGGTGGTCGGGGCCATGGTTGTCGGCGGAGTACAATCCACCGCCTCGCAGATCGTGTCGTCGCCGTTGTAG
>SPBQ01000093.1 GCA_004525875.1 Myxococcales bacterium | reverse complement strand
TATCTCGCTGGTCCGGAGGTTCCGGGAGCGACCGGAAGCGCAGCGCGAATCGGGACTGGGAGCGTCGTCGACGCCGCTGGAGCCGGCCATGGGGATGCAATCAAGCCTCCCAGTCCGGGTGACGGAAATCGCCGTTCAACGTCAGGTCCCAAGGAAGGCTGCGATGAGGACCAGCGCGATGAGTCCGCCGAAGATGTAGAACGGCGTGAGGTCGCGATCGCCTTTCTGGCTCCTGCTGAGCCGACCCTTGCGAGCCTGAGGCGTGTTGCCCATCAGAATCTCGGTGCGACCGATGCTACTTGCCTGCGTGTGCGTGACCGTGACCGAGTTGCCCATCTCCGTGACTTCCCTCGTGGTGCCGGCCAGAGACTGCAGTGTCTGATCGAGCGTGGCGACGTCGATCTGGAGCTCATGGGCCTTCCGGCTCACGTCGAGGACGCCACGGGTGTAGTCGGTTAGCAGCGCCGCTCGCTGGTCCGGCGAAAAGGGGGAAAGGTCGAGGGATGTGCTTGGCGTGAGCGTGATCGTCGTCGGCACGTCCGACTCGGTGACCGCGACGGCGTTCTCCGATGGTCGACTGTTTTCAGCCACGAGTCCCTCCTTGCGGCGCCGCGCGCCACCTCGAATCAGTAGTAATCGTGCGAGGAGTAGAACTCCGGCCGGGTCCGGCCGAGCTCAGCGGAGGGAACGACGCCACCCCAACCCCACAACAACCAACACTGTTAACCTAGCAAATACGGGGACTTTTGTCACTACGCGGCGAGGGCCGTCATCTTGACGCCCGGCTTCCGGCGCGCACCAGCGCGACGATTGAAACGACCGCCCATGTTCCTTCGAGGATCACGAAAGGGAAAAAGGGGATCAGCCAGGACGCGTAGCAGGCCGCGCCGGCGCCAAACGCGTTCATTCCCTGGTAGGCTCTGGTGTCAGAGCCGAGCAAGCCGAAGAGGTTGAGGAAGAACGCGAGCAGCAGGAGGGACACGCCTGCTGTTCCGATCGCTTCGCTGGCGGTCATGGTCGGTCCTCCCGATCTACCACTCGCCGATATCCTCCATCGACGTCCAGGGCTCTGCTGCCTCCAGGGGGATGCCCTTCTGCAGCAGCTCGATGGAGATCCCATCGGGCGAACGTACGAAGGCCATTCTCCCGTCACGCGGCGGACGGTTGATGGTGACGCCAGCGTCCATCAGCTCCCGGCACTTGGCGTAGATGTCATCGACCTCAAACGCGAGGTGGCCGAAGTTGCGGCCGTATCCGAGATCTTCCGGGTCCCAGTTATAGGTGAGTTCGATCTGGGCGTCCGGGTTGCCGGGGGCGCTGAGGAAGACGCGCGAGAAGCGGCCCGCCTCGATGTCGAAGCGACCGTCATTGTTCAGGCCGAGCTTGTCGCAGTAGAAGTCGAGCGCGGCATCGAGATCGCTCACGCGGACCATGGTGTGCAGGTAACGCATCCGTCAATCTCAGACCGATCGAGCGAGCTGTCGGAGGCAGATTCCCCCGAGCTTGGCGCTGTGGGCGTTCTCGAGCCTGAACCCGGATCCATCTACGAGACCGCCGACGAGGTGCCTGGTGAGGATCTCGTCGCCGGCCGATTGCGCCGATACGCGCGTGGCCAGGTTTACGATGTGGATGATCGCCGGTTTGTCGGCCTCGACCACATGATAGGCGAGCGAGACGCTGGCATCGACCTGCCGCTACCGAGCACGCACGGGTACCATCCGGTTTCGTCCACAAGGCAGCAGGATAGCCTGTGGTTCCCCTGTAGAAAACCCGCCTAGCCCGCATTTGACGAACCGTCAAAAACCGGACTACTATCTGACGAACCGTCAAAAACGCCGCTCGCCAGTCCATACAGGAGCGGTCGCGAGGAACGAGGAAGCATGCGCGACTACCGAATGATCGACGCCGATTGTCACACCCTGGAGCCGCCGCACATTTGGAAGGAGTGGCTGCCGGCCCACTACCACGATCGCGCGCCGAAGCTCGTCAAGGACCCCGACGGCGGCGACGCCTGGCAGTTCAATCCGGCCCACCCGCCGATGTACATCGGTCTCGTGACCACTCCGGGCAAGAGCTACGACCAGATCAAGTGGACGGGCTCGACCTATGACAGCATCCGCAAGTCGTGCTTCGACGGCGGCGCGCGCCTCGAGGACATGGACATAGACGGCGTCGACGCGGAGTTCCTCTATCCGAGCCAGCGCACGATGTTTCACTTCATGGGCAGCGAGGACCGAGACTTCCACCGCGTCGGTGTTCAAGGATACAACAACTGGCTGCATGACGAGTTCTGCACGAACGACCCCGAGCGTCTGTTCGGCCTGGCACAGATGCCGAATCTCGGAGTCGAGGAGGCCATCGGCGAGATGGAACGCTGCAGGAAGAAGGGCATGCGTGGGGTGATTCTCACGGCCTGGCCCAACGGCGGAGACAGTCTCGGCCAGGAGGACGATCGTTTCTTCGCGGCGGCCCAGGACATGCAGATGCCGATATCGATCCACATTCGCATCGTCCGGCCGAGCCGCAAGATCACCGGAGCGCTGGAGGGGCCGGGGGCGATCGCGAACATGGCGCTGGCCGGCATGTCGCTGTTCCCCGAGGTGATGTGCGAGATCATGATGGGCGCGGTGCACGACCGTTATCCGCGGCTGCAGTTCCTCGGGGTGGAGACCGACGTGGGCTGGATCCCAGCGGCGCTCGAACAGCTCGACAACTTCTACTGGCGTAACCGCACGCACACTGGCGTCGATATCAAGCGGTTGCCGAGCGAGTACTTCCACAACAACTGGTGCTGCACCTTCATCTCCGACCGCGTCGGAGTGAAGAACCGCTACGAGATCGGTGTCCAGTCGATGGCCTGGTCCACCGATTTCCCGCACCACGGCTGCGACTGGCCGTACAGCCGCAAGATCGCGGGCGAGCTGCTCGCCGGCGTGCCGGCGGACGAGAAGTTTGACATCCTGGCCGGAAACATGATTCGCGTGTACAACCTTCCCTACACGGAGGACATTGGCGCGTGAGTAAGAGCATGAAGGCCCGGATCGACGACCGCATCGACCCGACCGAGTTCGACACCAGCGACGTCGACCGCTGGGTCGGCGTGCCGCTGGGCGGGGGGCAGCTGAAGGACCCTGTCCATATCAACGACATCCGCCGATGGTGCCAGGGGAGGCAGAACCCCAACCCGCTGTACTTCGATGACCGGTACGCGGCTGCCAGTCGCTTCGGCCGCATCGTGGCGCCGCAATCGTTCGCGGTCTGCACGGATGACAGCCACGGCGCCGCTCCGGCCATCCAGGGCAACATCGACGGCACTCACATGTTGTTCGGCGGCGATGAATGGTGGTTCTTCGGTCCGCGTATCATGGCCGACGATACGATGCGCCAGGAGCGCATGCTGTTCGACTACAAGGTGACGCTCACCAAGTTCGCCGGGCCGACGATGTTCTCGCGTGGGGACACCACCTATGTGAGCGGGCGCGGGCAGATCGTCTGCAAGCAGCGCTCGACGTCGATCCGCTACCGCGCCGACCTCGCGCGTGAGAAGGCAGAGTTCGGCGACGCCAAGGATGAGGCGTGGACCGACGACCAGCTCGCGGAGATCGACGAGGAGAAGCTCGCGTACTACCGAACGTTCCTCGAGCTGGGCCACGACCGTCGGCTCGGCGTCGAGGTGGGCGACAAGCTGCCGACGCGTCCGATCGGACCGCACTCGATCGCGACGTTCTCGACCGAGTGGCGCTCCTATCTCATGACGATCTGGAGCGCGTTCCAGCCCGACGGTGGCCCGTCCTCGCTGTACCAGGCCGGCTGGCTCCCCGAGATGTCACGCGACCTCGATCTGGCCAAAACCGACCCCACGCAGTCCGACGGGCTTTACTACGGTCCCTCCAGGGGGCACGTCCAGGATCGGTACGCGCAGCTGATCGGCATGCCGCGTAGCTACGGGTATGGGGCCTCGATGGGCGCCTGGATCCTTGACTACTTGACTAACTGGGCAGGCGAGTGGGGCGAGGTCCTGCACAGCGACATGCAGTATCGGTCGCCCGCGCTGACCGGTGACGTGACCCTCCTTGATGGCGAGGTGACGGCCGTGCATCAGGCTGATCCGGACGCGCAGCCGCTTGTCACCGTGAAGGTGATCATGACGAACCAGCGCGAGGAGGTCATGGCCGCGGGGTCGGCGGAGGTGAAGTTGCCGACAGAGCACCTTCCCGAAGCGTGAGCCCCGCGTAGCATGAATCGAGTTCCGGATCGGACGCCGGCGCTGGACCCGCGGCTGCGACTGCAACCCGACACGGCGCGCTACACGCTGCCGCGTTTTCTCCAAGATGTGACGGAGCGCCATGCCGGGCTCCCGGCGCTGTTCTTCGACGGGCAGATCGTGAGCTACGAGCAGCTGCAGGAGGCAGCGCGCCGGCTCGCCTGCGCGCTGGTCGCGAGCGGCGTGGTGAAGGGCGCGCGCGTCGGCTTGTTGATGGCGAATCGTCCGGACTGGGTCGTGTCGGCATTCGCCGTCTCGATGACGGGCGCGGTCATCGTTCCAGTCAACACGTTCGCTACGCCCGAGGAGCGGGACTACATCCTTCGACACGCAGACGTGTCGGTACTGCTCATGCAGCCGGCGCTGCTAAAGCGTGAGTTCGTGGCGGAGCTGCTCGCCTCACACCCGGGGCTCGAGCAGGCCGAGCCGGGACGCATCTGCATCGTGGCACTGCCACAGTTGCGCCGGATCGTGTGCTTCGGCGCGCATTCACTTTGCGGCGGCATCGAGTCCGGCGAGACGTTCCTCGGTCGATCCGCGCAGATCGACGAAGAATTGCTGGATGCGATCGGGCAGGAGGTCACTCCGGCCGACGACGCCGTTCTCATCTACACGTCGGGCACGACGGCTCGTCCCAAGGGTATCCTGCACATGCAGCGCGCGCCCGTCATCCAGAGCTGGCGCTTCGCCGAGCTGATGGGCCTGGAGGCTGACGATCGCGTGCTGACGGCGCAGCCGCTGTTCTGGTCGGCGGGCATGGCGATGTCTCTCGGGGCGACGCTCGCCGCCGGCGCGACACTGATCCTTCAGGAAACGTTCGATGCGGGCGCTGCGCTCGAGCTCGTCGAGCGCGAGCGGGCCACCGCGCTGCATGCGTGGCCGCATCAGGAGAAGTCGATGGCCGAGCATCCCGACGCGCGCAGTCGTGATCTCTCCAGTCTGCGAAAGATCGAGTTTTCCTCGCCGCTTGCTCCACTGGCAGGGCTCGAAGCCGACAAGTGGGGAACGTACGGGTCGTACGGGTTGAGCGAGACTTTCACGCTCGCCTCTGCCTTGCCAGCGAGCGCGCCCGCCGAGCAGCGAGCGGCGACGAGCGGGCGGCCTCTACCGGGCATGGAGATGCGGATCGCGGATCCGGTGATGGGCGTCCCGGTCTGCACCGACGAGCCGGGCGAGATCGCGCTGAAGGGCGTCACTTTCATGCGCGCATACTACAAGGTCGAGCCGGAGCTCTATCTCGATGAGTACGGCTTCTTCCGCACGCAAGACGGTGGCCGGTTCGACGATGACGGACTCCTTCACTGGACCGGGCGGCTTTCAAATCTCATCAAGACCGGCGGCGCGAACGTGTCGCCGCTGGAGATCGAGGAAGCGGCGGCCGGCTGCACGGGGATCCAGGCGAGCGCGGCGCTCGGCGTCCCACACCCGACGCTGGGCGAGGCGATCGTGCTCTGCGCAGTGGTCGCTCCGGGCGCGACCCTCGACAGGGACATGCTCGCGGCGCATCTTCGTACGAAGCTCGCGGCCTACAAACAACCGCGCGTCATTCTGAAGTTTGACGCTGCCGAGGTCAGCTTCACGGGCAACCAGAAGCTGCAGATCGAGCCGCTCAGGGACGCTGCATACGAGCGGCTCGCGATCGAGCACGTCGAGATCGCCGGGTATCGCTACGGCGCCTGAGCGAATCGAAACTGACGAGCTGGCGAGGGAAGAAGGCAAGGAGGGAGAAATGGAAAAGCTCGCTTACATCGTCTGGAAGCCGGCCGACGCGTCGGCGGAAGAGTTCGGCCGCGTCATGCGCACCGAAGTGACCGCGCGTTTGCTCGAAGCGGGCGCTCGGCGGTTGTCGGTCAACGTTGCCGATGAGCACGTGACGCAGGCCCAGGCGGCGCGTATCACGAAATTCGATCCGCCGATCGCCGGCCTCGTGACTTTCTGGCTCGATGTGTCGACCGATCGCGACGCGCACGAGCGCTCGCTCGACGATGCGACCGAGCGCCTGGCCGGATACCTCGTTCTCGGAGCCGAGCCGATCGTCAATCGCACGCACACGGCGGATCTCGGCGAGCGTACGCCGGGCATCAACATGGTGGCGTGTATCGAGCGACCCGAGCATATGACGCACGACGCCTGGATCCATCACTGGTTCGGTCATCATCGCAAGGTGGCCTGCGAGACGCAGTGCAGCTACGCCTACGTTCGAAACGAGGTCGTGCGGCCGCTGACCGATGACGCCCCGCCATGGGCGGGAATCGTTGAGGAGGGCTTTCCCGCCGAGGCAGTCACCGATCCGATGCTCTGGTACAAGGCCGGCGGCTCGCAGGAGAAGCTGGAGGAGAACATGGGGCGCATGATCGAGAGCGTCACCGCTTTTCTCGACATCTCCCGCGTCGAATCGAATCCGATGTCGGAGTATCACATCTCCCGCTGACGCAGGCCGACCGGTGGCCGGAGGGAGGGGCGGGTCGCGCCGCGCGGCCCGATCCGTTTGACCGCTGTCGCGAGGGTTGTTCCGGATCAGTCCACCTCCGGGACGGGCCAGGGATCGACGGCCAGCACGCCGCCGTCGACGACCAGCGTGTGTCCGGTCATGTAGGCGGCGGCGTCGCTGGCCAGGAACACGGCAACGCCCTTGATGTCATCGGGTCCTCCGGGCCGTCCGAGTGGGATCACGCGGCTGAATCGTCGTAACGCTTCCTCGTCGTGGCGGACGTAGTTCATCATGTCGGTCAGGAACGAGCCGGGCGCCAGCGCGTTCACGCGGATGCCGTGAGGCGCGAGCTTGACGGCCATGTCCTTGGTCAACGTGACGACGGCGCCCTTGCTCGCGTTGTAGGCGACGACCGGCTGGATCTCCTCGCGCGACCCCTTGTAGGCCGACACCGAGGTGACGTGGATGATGACGCCGCCGCCGGCGTCCTTCATGTGACGGGCCACCCGCTGCGACAGCATCCACAGCGCCCGAACGTTGAGCGCGAACACGCGATCCCAGCCCTCGAGCGGGTACTCCAGCGTGGGTGCCGCCCACACCATTCCAGAGTTGTTGACGAGGATGTCTATGCGGCCAGCGTCAGCGAGCACGCGGTCCACCAGCGAGTCGACCTCCTTTTCCTTCGTGATGTCGGCCTGCACCGCCACGCCCCGTGCTCCGGTGGCCGTGATCTCGGCCGCCGCGTCCTCGAGCTTGTCGAGTTTGCGCGAGGCGATGAATACGTCGGCCCCGGCCTCGGCCAGACCGAGCGCGATGTGACGTCCGATGCCGCGACCACCGCCGGTCACGAGCGCGGTCTTGCCCGCAAGGGCGAACAACGCGGGTGTCTTCATGTACCCCGATCTAGCACGTGCGCACGCGTGGTGCGCGTCCGGCGCGCCGTCTGGAATCGCTCGCTCGTCTGTGGCTATAAGCGGGGCCATACCAGCCGCGCCGAGGGAGATCGGAGATGGGAAAGATCCGGAGATTTGCGATGATTTCTGCAGCGCTGGTGCTGACGACCGCCGTCGCGACTGCGGTAGCCGCCAGCGGGGTGTACGTCTATCCGGCGAAGGGACAGAGTCAGGAGCAGACGGACAAGGACAAGGGAGAGTGCCACCAGTGGGCTGTCCGCGAGTCCGGCTACGACCCGGCACGACCCACCAGCGTGAGCAGATCGGACGAGGGGCCGGGCGTTCTGGGCGGTGCCGCGGGTGGTGCAGCGCTGGGGGCGATCGGCGGTGCGATCGCCGGCAGCCCCGGTACCGG
>SPBQ01000160.1 GCA_004525875.1 Myxococcales bacterium | reverse complement strand
CGGCTCCGGCAGTGACGCGCGCCTCGATGAACGCCAGAAGACGCGTGGCCGTGGTCGAGGTGGTATCGGCCTCGATGACGTGCGTGGTCACGCCACAGAGTGCGACGATCAGCGCGAGAGGCCATAGTGCGAATACGGGGAACATTGTGGTGACGGTGCGGATCGGCGACGCGTGCGGCGTCGCATTCTTGACGCTGACGTCGTTCGATTGTCGGGCTCACTTTCGAAACTAGCGCGTTCATCGAACCCTGGTAGAGCGATTCGACTGCGTCTGCGCGACCCTACGAGCGAGCGCATGCCGTCGGACAGAACATTCTTCTGGTTTCGATCGATGCGCATGCACGACCGCAAGAACGACTGCTTGAGGCGTTGGCCAGGCATCACCAAGCGGCAAAGGGGGGGCCACCGAGCGCGCGCACCGCGCCCGCGTACCGCGCCCGCGCGCGGCCCGATGGCGCGGGACGCGACGTCCATATAAATGGATTCGTTCGCCGTCGATCGCAGCGGATCGGCGAACACGAGAAGCGAGAGGAGATTCCCGTGGCGGAACTGGAAGACTTCGGTTTTCAGCGCCTGTTCGAGCTCGGACCCGACCCGACCGACTACGTGCGGCTCGAGGAAGAAACAGTCGAGACGATCGACGTGGACGGCAGAGGCATCTTACGCGTTCGACCGGAAACATTGCGGCGCCTGACAGACCGCGCAGTACGCGACATCTCCCACCTGTTCCGCGCCAGCCACCTCCAGCAGCTTCGCGACATCGTCGACGATCCCGACGCCTCCGAGAACGATCGATTCGGTGCTCTGGAAATGCTCAAGAACGCGAACATCGCGGCCGGTGGGGTCCTCCCGTCCTGCCAGGATACGGGCACTGCGGTCATCATCGGCAAGAAGGGGGCGAACGTCTGGACCGGCGCGGACGATGAAGCGTATCTGTCGGCCGGGGTGATGGACGCCTACACGCAGACCAACCTGCGATACTCACAGATGGCGCCGCTGTCGATGTTCGAGGAGAAGAACACGGGCACGAATCTCCCCGCTCAGATCGAGCTCTACGCGACCGTCGGCGACACGTACGAGATCCTGTTCGTCACCAAGGGCGGCGGCTCGGCCAACAAGACGTTCCTGTTCCAGGAGACGCCCGCCGTGTTGAATTCTGGCCGGCTGCTGCCGCTGCTCGAGGAGAAGATGCGCATACTCGGTACCGCGGCCTGCCCGCCCTACCACCTCGCGATCGTCATCGGTGGATTGTCGGCCGAGCTCAATCTCAAGACCGTCAAGCTCGCCAGCTGCCGCTACCTCGATACGCTGCCGACCTCGGGCAACGAGCGTGGCCGCGCCTTTCGCGATCTGGAGCTCGAAAAGGAACTGCTCGATCGGTCACGGACGATCGGGATCGGCGCGCAGTTCGGCGGCAAGTACTTCTGCCACGACGTGCGCGTGATCCGCCTGCCACGCCACGCGGCCTCGTGTCCGATCGGCATCGGCGTGTCGTGCTCGGCCGACCGCCAGGCCAGGGCGAAGATCACGGCCGACGGTGTGTTCCTGGAGAAGCTCGAGCGCAATCCCGCCAAGTACATGCCCGACGTCACCGAGGCGCAGCTGCCCAGCAACGTCGTGAAGATCGATCTGTCTCTGCCGATGGACGAGATCCGTGCGACGCTCTCGGCGCATCCGATCAAGACACGCCTTTCGCTCACCGGCACCATGGTCGTGGCTCGCGACATCGCTCACGCCAAGGTGAAGGAACGCCTCGATGCCGGCGAGCCGATGCCCCAGTACCTGAAGGATCACCCCGTCTACTACGCCGGCCCGGCCAAGACGCCCGTGGGCTACGCATCGGGTTCGTTCGGTCCGACGACCGCCGGGCGGATGGACTCCTACGTCGAGCAGTTCCAGTCGCTCGGCGGCAGCCTGGTCATGCTCGCCAAGGGCAACCGCTCGCGTCAGGTGACAGACGCCTGCAAGAAGCACGGTGGGTTCTATCTCGGCTCGATCGGCGGCCCGGCGGCGATCCTCGCAAAGAACTGCATCAAGAAGGTCGAGACGCTCGAGTACGCCGAGCTCGGCATGGAAGCGATCTGGAGAATCGAAGTCGAGGACTTCCCGGCGTTCATCGTCGTTGACGACAAGGGCGATGACTTCTTCGCCCTGACCTCGTCAGCGGCCGCGGCAAAGTAGAATCCCATGGACGTCAAGCTCTACCAGCCGCTGCATCAGCTCGATCTCGACGATCCGTCGAGCCGCCTCCTCGGAGTCATCCTCAGACGACAGGCCGAGACGATTCCCGGAGCCGTCTACGTTCTCGAGCAAGATCGGAGCTTCACCTACGGCCGCGCCAACGAGCTCGCCAGCGGCTATGCGGCCGGGCTGGCGGCTCTCGGCGTCGGCCGCGGGGATCCGGTAGCGTTTCTCATGCGACCGTGCAGCGAGTTTGTCTTCGCCACCTACGGTGCGATGAAGCTCGGCGCCGTGTGGATCCCGACCAACGTCGACTACAAGGGGCGATGGCTTCGCGAGGCGCTCGAGGACAGCCACGCCCGCGTCCTGATGGTCGATGCCGATCTGGTGGAGCGAGTGGTCGAGGTGGCCGACGGGCTGCCAATCGAGCATGTCGTGGTTCGCGGCAACACCGAGGCATGCGCCGCACTGGCGGCCGTCGTTCACCCGCTCGACTCCCTCCTCGAGCACGGCATGGCCGAGCCCGACCAGGGCGCGATCCACTACGGCGACACCGCCGCCGTGCTCTGGACGTCGGGGACCACCGGACGCAGCAAGGGCGTCATGCAAAGCCACAACGCATGGGTGCGTGGTGCGGTTTCCGGCGCACGCACGTCCGGCGTACGCGACGCGGATCTGATGTACTCCTGCCTGCCGATGTACAACTCCGCCGCGTGGGTGACTGCCGTGCACCGCGCCCTCGTGTGCGGGCTTCCGTTTGCTCTCGATTCCGAGTTCTCGGCCAAGGGGTTCTGGGAACGCTGCCGCCACTACGGCGCCACTCAGACGTTCACGCTCGGAGCCATGCACATGTACCTGTGGCAGGCGCCCGAGCGCGACGACGACGCCGACAACCCGGTGCGCCACGCCTCGATGATCCCGCTCCCCGATGCGCTGATCGCACCAATCAAGCGGCGCTTCGGCATCGATACCATCGACCAGGGCTACGGTCAGAGCGAGATCCTCGGCCTCGTACATCGGGTGGATGACGGTACCGAGTGGAAGCCCGGATGTCTCGGCGTCGCGCTACCGGGCGTGGAGGTAGCGCTGCTCGACGACGACGACCGCGAGGTCGGGCCCGGCGAGATCGGCGAGTTCAGCGCGCGTCCGACCGAGCCCTACGTCCTGTTCAACGGCTACTACAACAATCCCGAGGCCACGCTGCGTGCGTTCAGCAACCTCTGGTACCACACCGGAGATCTCGGCCGCCGCGATGAGGACGGCGACTACTTCTTCGTCGACCGCAAGGCCGACTTCATCCGTCACAAGGGACGCAACGTCTCCTCGTTCGCCGTCGAGGCCGCCGTCAGTGCACACGAGGCGGTGGCCGAGGTCGCGGCCCACGGCGTGAAGACGGCCGAGCTCGAATCGGAGGCCGAGCTCAAGGTCGCCGTGGTCCTCAAGCCCGGTCACCCGGTGACGGCCGAGGAGCTGGCGCGCTTCATCAACGACACGGCGCCGTACTTCTTCGTGCCGCGCTACATCGAGTTCCTCGAAGAGCTGCCGCATACGCCGACGGGCCGCGTCCAGAAGTACAAGCTTCGCGAGCGCGGTGTGACCGCCACAACCTGGGACCGCGAGAGCTCCGGCTTCGTCCTCGAGCGCTGACCGCGCCATCGGTGCTGGGTGATATCCGTGCCCACCTTACTATTCACGCCGGTGCGCGTCGGCTCCATGGAGCTGCGCAACCGGCTCGTGATGTCACCGATGGAGACGTGCTACGCCGATGCCGAGGGGCTGCCGTCTCCTCAGTACATCGCCTACTACGAAGCTCGCGCCCGTGGTGGCGTCGGTCTCATCACGCTTGGCGCCGGGACGATCGACGAGCGTCATCGCGAGGTCCCCAACTCGATCCACTTCGGCACCGACGACGTGATCGACGCGCACCGTGCACTCCCCAGCGCCATCCACGCCCACGGAGCGCGCGTCCAGCCGCAGCTCGTGCACCCAGGCCCCGACGGGCTGGCGCCTTTCATGAACGGCGAACAAAACCTCGGCCCTTCCGTCATCGGCTCTTACCTGTTCGGTACGCCCTGTCGCGAGCTCGCGGTGGAGGAGATCCCCGCGATCCTCGATCGCTATCGCGCCGCCGCCCGGCGCGTGCGTGAGGCCGGCTACGACGGTATCGAGCTACACGCTGCACACGGCTACATGCTACTCGGCTCGTTCCTGACACCCTGGCGCAACCGTCGTACCGATGACTACTGCGGCGACCGTCCCGAGGGGCGCGTGCGGCTGATCGTCGAGGTCGTGGAGGCGATCAAACATGAGGTCGGTGCGGATTTCCCGCTCACGCTGCGCGTCTCCGGCTACGAGCGCGTCGCGGGCGGGCGTGGCATCGAGGACACGCAACTCATCGCACCCTGGCTGGTGGAGGCCGGCGTCGATGCGTTCCACGTGAGCGGTGGCGTGATCGACCGGCTCACCACGCAGATGGTCACCGGATCGAGCTACGGTGACGCCCACAACGTGTCCGCTGCCGCCGCCGTCAAGCACGTCGTCGACGTGCCCGTGATGACCGTCGGCCGCATCCATGATCCGGCGCTCGCCGAGTCGATCTTGCGCGACGGGCACGCCGACCTCATCGTGATGGGTCGTCCGCTGCTCGCCGACCCCGAGTTTGCCAACAAGGCTCGCACGGGGCGCACGACCGAGATCCGCCGCTGCATCTCGTGCGAGAGCTGCATCGACTCCATGGAGACGATGCGCATGCGCTGCGCCGTCAATCCGTTCACCGGCCGCGAGGGCACGCTGCTCGCCGCACGCACGTCGACCCCGCGCCATGTGCTCGTGGTCGGTGGCGGTCCCGCCGGCATGGAAGCCGCTCGTGTGGCCGCCGAGCGCGGCCACCGGGTGTCGCTCTACGAGCGCAGCCGCCACCTCGGAGGCGCACTGGTGGCCGCCGCCACCGTGCACCCGGACAACGAGCCGGTGCTGACCTACTTGACGAGCGAGCTCGATCGCCTCGGCGTCGACGTTCACACGGGCATGGAGATGAGCCGCGACAGCGTCGCCCACAAGAATCCCGACGCCGTCGTCGTCGCCACCGGCGGCCGCCTCGTGGTGCCCGAGATCCCCGGCTCCCATCTGCGCCACGTGATCACGGGGCGCGAGCTGCGCGCGATGGTGGACGGGGACGCGAGCGCCCTTCGGCGCGGCCGGCCGGCCTGGCAATGGCTCGCGACGCGCCTGACGGCCGGCAAAACGGGCACGCTCGTCGATCCGGCGCGGCTTCGTAGGCTCGCCCGGCGCTGGCTCCCGTTCGGGCGCCGGGTAGCCGTGATCGGCGCGGATCTGGCCGCCATCGAGCTCGCAGAGTTCCTCGCCGAGCACGGGCGCAGCGTATCGGTCGTCGACGCCGGCGGCGAGATCGCTCCCGAAGTCGGGCTCAAGCGGCGCGGCGAGCACATGAACCGACTCGCCGGGCTCGGCGTCGTCGTCAACACCGCGGTCGCCGTTGAGCGCATCACCGGGGCAGGCGTGACGATCAGCCGGCGCGGCGGGCCGCCGATCGAGGTGCGCGCCGACACGGTGATCGTGGCGGGAACGGTCGAGGCACAGACCGAGCTCGCCGAGGCGCTGGCGGGCGTCGTGCCGGAGGGACACGCCGGCGGCGACTGCACTGGTCTGGGCTTGAGCCGCAAGGCAGTAGAAGAAGGCG
>SPBQ01000362.1 GCA_004525875.1 Myxococcales bacterium | reverse complement strand
GAACTACCTGATCGGGGAGATCGGCGGGGCGTTCCTCGCCGGGCTTGCCATCTTCACGTTCGTCCTTCTCATCGCCCGTATTCTCGAGCTCGTCGATCTGGTGCTCGCCCGAGGTGTTCCCGGCAGCCAGGTGATCCAGCTCTTCGGCTACATCCTGCCGTCTTTTCTCGAGCTCACCATTCCAATGGCGCTACTGCTGAGCATCGTGGTCGGCTTCGGCCGCCTAGCCACCGACGGGGAGCTCACCGCCATGCGCGCCGCCGGACTGAGCCTGGTCCAGCTCATGGGCCCGGTGCTCCTGTTCTCTGCACTCGTCGCGGCCTCGACGCTCGTCCTCGGCCTCGACACCCGCCCCTGGGCGAACCGGCAGGTGAACCTCACCATCTACGAGATCGCCAAGACCCGCGCGACCGCCGCCCTCAAGCCCCAGGTCTTCAACTCGACATTCGGCGGCATGGTGATCTACGTGGACAGCATTGAACAGGACAGCGGCCTCATGAAGGGCATCCTCGTCTCCGACGAGCGCGAGAGTTACCGGCGGACGACGATTTTCTCGCAGGCCGGCCGACTCGTCACGAACGAAGATGTCAAGACGGTCTATCTGCAGCTGCTCGACGGGACGAGCCTGTCGTACCACGCCGGCCAGGAAAGCTATGACAAGACCGATTTCGAGTCCCTGGAGGTCAATCTCGATCTCGAGGACGAGTCCGGGCGCGACCGCATCCAACCGACCCTGCAGCCGGGCGAGATGACCTGGGAGCAGCTGCAGCAGGCGAGACACGCAAAGATCGCCGTCGGCGACTCGGCGATCGAGGAAGGCATCGAGATCCAGCGTAAGTTCGTTCTGTCCGCTGCCGCCCTGATCCTGCCGTTCGTCGGGGTTCCGCTCGGCATTCCACGCTCACGTGCGGTGCGCGCCCGCAGTCTCGGGGTGAGCATCGCCGTTATCCTGACCTACTACTTCGCGCTGAGCGGCGCGATGACGCTGATCCGACGCGAAGCCGTGAGCCTGGAGGCCGGGATGTGGGCACCGAACCTCGCACTCGCACTCATCGGACTGTTCATGTTCGCGCGAGCGGCCCGCGACGGCCGGATCATCCCGCGACGGCGAACGCGACGTCCCCGGCAGTGAGACTCATCGCCCGCTACCTCGCGACTCAGTATCTGCGAGTGTTCGCACTGGCGATGGCCGGTGGCACCGGGCTCCTCCTCACCATCGACGTCTTCCAGAGGATCGGTAACCTGTCGCGATACGGGCCGTCGGGGAGCGCTCTGGGCGGCTACTTCTTCTTCAAGATTCCGGCGATCATGACGGACGTCTACCCCGCGGCGGCTCTGCTCGCCGTGCTCGTGTCCGTGGGCCAGCTCAGCCGCAACCACGAAATCCTCGCTCTACGCGCCTGCGGCCTGGGCCCGTGGAGACTCGGCGCACCGATCATCGCGCTCAGCGCCCTCCTGAGTCTGTTGGTGCTGGCCTGGAACGAAGTCGTCGTGCCTCCGACGGCGACGCGCTATCACGACATCAATGACATCCAGATCAAGAAGAAGGTTTCACGCGGCCTCTTCAACTCCAGCTCGTTGTGGCTCCAGGAGCGGCAGGGCTACGCGAACGTCCAGTACTTCGACGCCCACGCCCTGATACTGCACGGTCTCACGATCTATCAGACGGATCCCGCACATCGCCTGACCCGCATCATCGAGATCCCACGGGCAAGCTGGATATACGGGCGCTGGGGCGCGAACGAAGGGTCGGTGAAGGAGCTCGGCGAGGGCGGCGCCGTGAGCGTGCGCCCGCTCGGTGCCGATGAGCTGCAGCTGACGGCCACCCCCCGAGACTTCTCGACGCGCCGCCGTAGCGCGCGCGACCTGACCTATCGTGACCTGCGGCGCGAGCTGAGCATGCTCCATGCCCGCGGTGTCCGTGCGACCGGCCTGGAGGTCGATTTACACGTCAAGCTGGCCCTCCCGTTCTCGGGAGTCGTCAGCGTTCTCCTCGGCTTCCCGCTCGCACTGCGTGTCGGCAAGCAGACCGGCATGGCCTACGCGCTGATCTCGGGGTTCGCCCTCGGCTTCGCCTACTGGGTTGCTATGGCCGTCGCCGTCTCGCTCGGACAGTCCGGCGCGTTGTCTCCGGTGGTAGCTGCGTGGGCCGCGAATACAGGCTTCGCGCTGATCGCGGCCTTGCTGTTCTCGAGCGCCCGCTGAGAGGGGGCCGTGCGCTCCGGATCAGGGAAGCGCCGGCACCAGCGAGCCGATACCGGCGCCCTCGTCCATGCCGCGCATGCAATTGAGATTCCGGACGGCCTGGCCGGCCGCGCCCTTGCCCAGGTCATCGATGGCCGACATCACGACGACGCGGCCTGTGGCCTCGTCACGCCGCCAGCCGATCTCGGTCATGTTGGTGCGCCGGACATCGCGCGGCTCGAGCACCCCGCCCTCTCCGAGCAACCTCACGAACGGCTCGGTGTCGTAGGCCTCACGCCGCAGCGGTCGCGGATCGCCGTCGGCCAGCTCGAGGTAGCACGCGGTCAGCAGACCTCGCGCTACCGGCAGCAGACGGGGCGCGAAGAGAACCGTCGCCCCGACAACGGCCACGCGGACTCACCACGAGCGAGCATGAGCTAACGCTTGGAGTACTGCGGCCGCTTGCGTGCTTTGTGGCGGCCGTACTTCTTCCGCTCGACCTTGCGGGAGTCGCGCGTCAGGTAGCCTGCCTTCTTCAGCGCCGGGCGCGAGTCGCCCCGCGCGTCGCACAAGGCCCGGCTGATGGCGTGGCGAACCGCGCTCGCCTGAGCCGACACCCCGCCTCCGCAGACCTTGACGAGAATGTCGTAGGCGCCGGTCGTTCCGGTCAATTCCAGTGGTTGCGCAATCACCATTCGCGCCGTAGGACGCGGAAAGTAGTCCTCAAGCTCGCGTCGGTTCACGGTGATCTTGCCGCTTCCCGGCCGAAGCCGAACGCGCGCCACTGCCGTCTTGCGTCGGCCGGTCGCGGGGAACTCCAGGATCGTGGTCATACTGATTTAGTCCTATTCGCTCGCGCTTCAGACGGCGAGCGGCGCTGGCTTCTGAGCCGCATGCGGATGCTCCGATCCTGCGTAGACCTTGAGCTTGGCCAGGAGCTTGCGGCCCAGCTTGTTACGCGGAAGCATTCCGGTCACCGCCTTGACGATGATGTCCTCCGGACGGGTCCGGAGAAGTCGGGCCGCGTTCGTCTCGCGAATTCCCCCCGGATACCCGGTGTGCCGGTAGTACTTCTTGTCGGCGAGCTTGTTACCCGTGAGATGGATCTTTTCGGCATTGATCACGACCACGAAGTCGCCGCAGTCGACGTGCGGTGTGAAGGCCGGGTTGTGCTTTCCGCGCAGCCGCGACGCCACGACCGTCGCGAGCCGGCCGAGCGTCTTGCCGTCCGCATCCACGATCAGCCACGTGCGCGCGTCACGCGCCTCTTCGTTGCTCAAGCTCTTCGTTACCCGTTCCATAGCCCTGTTCGGCTCCCGCCTTATCGATTAGCGCGGGCTCACCCCGCGTCCCCGGCTCCCGGAGCCTCTCTTCCCGCCGCTGGCAGTAGCTCGGTATGGCGGGGCCGACGAGACTCGAACTCGCGACCTCCGGCGTGACAGGCCGGCGTTCTAACCAGCTGAACTACGACCCCGCACTCTCAAATCAGGGGCTTT
>SPBQ01000518.1 GCA_004525875.1 Myxococcales bacterium | reverse complement strand
GTCGATCGGTGTACCGCAGCCGCTGAAGCTGTTCGGCACCGAGGAGCAGAAGCAGAAGTACCTAACGCGTTGCGCGAAGGGGGCGATCTCGGCCTTCGCGCTTACCGAGCCGCACGTGGGCTCGGATCCGGCGAGCCTCGCGACCACGGCCGTGCCCGAGGGCGATGGATTCGTCCTGAACGGTGAGAAGCTCTGGTGCACGAACGGGACGCTGGCCGAGCTGCTCGTCGTCATGGCGCGCGATCCCGAGACTCGAAAGATCAGCGCGTTCGTGGTCGAAACGTCTGCGCCGGGCGTCAACATCGAACACCGCTGCCGCTTCATGGGGCTGCGCGCGCTGGCCAACGGGGTGGTCAGCTTCAAGGACGTTTTCGTTCCGCGTGATGCGCTCATCGGCGAGGAAGGCAAGGGGCTCAAGATCGCCCTCATCACGCTCAATACCGGGCGGCTGACCTTGCCTGCGTCCTGCGCGGGAATGGCCAAGCAGTGTCTTCGGACGGTGCGTCACTGGTCGAACGTCCGCGAGCAGTGGGGGATCCCAGTCGGCAAGCACGAAGCGATCGCACACGAGCTCGCTGACATGGCGGCGACCACGTTCGCGATGGACAGCGTCGCGATCCTCAGCAGCGCTATGGCCGACCGGGGCGGTTACGACATCCGACTCGAGGCCGCGGCGGCCAAGGAGTGGAACACCACGCGTGCGTGGCACATCGTCGATCGCACGCTGCAGATCCGTGGAGGGCGAGGCTACGAGACCGAGGCCTCGCTCGCGGGCAGGGGGGAGGCGCCCATTCCGGTTGAGCGCGTGATGAGAGATTGTCGCATCAACCTCATCTTCGAGGGCTCGAGTGAGATCATGCACCTGTTCATGGCGCGCGAGGTCGTCGACAAGCACTTGCAGGTCGCCGGCGCGATGATCGATCCGCACAACGGCATGAACGAGAAAATGGCTGCGATGCCGGGCATTCTAGGATTCTATGCGGGCTGGTACCCGCCGCTGTTGCTCAAGGGGCTGACCAACCCGTGGCGGTATTCGGACTTCGGTTCGCTCGGCAAGCACCTACGCTTCGTCGACAGCGCCTGTCGGAAGCTCGCGCGGGCATCCTTCCAAGGGATGGCGATCTATCAGGCCAAGATGGAGCGCAAGCAGGGCTTCTTGTTCCGCACGGTGGATATCGTCATGGAGCTGTTCGTGATGGCGGCCACGGTATCGCGTGCGCGACGGATGATGGACGACGACCATCCCGAGGCCTTTCAGGCGCAGGAGCTCGCGGATCTGTTCTGCAGCGGGGCGCGCCGTCGTATCAAACGTCTATTCCGTGACCTGTGGGCGAACGACGACGACGCAAAGAACAGCGTCGCCTCTGACGTGCTCTCCGGTGCCCACGCTTGGCTGGAGACGGGCGCGATCGATCTGGGCTGGACGTCAGAGACGTTCCGGACCCATGCCATCTCCGAAATCGGTCAAGAGCTGAGCCGTCCCGGACAGGCGGGCACGAAGGGCGAACCGCGGCAGGTCGCCGCGGCGTGAGGTGAGGACCCGGACGGACGCCGGCCCGGGGGCCGGCGTCCGCCATCACGTCCTTGGTTCAGCCGCTCAGGAAGCCGAGCCCAGAGTGCTCGCCGAGGCTTCGAACACGGAAATGATCTGGTCGCGCAGAGCGGTCACGGCGCCGATCGTGGCGACCGCAATCAGGGCGAGAAGCATGGCTTACTCAGCCATGGATGCGCCCTGCTCGTCATTCAGGAGTGCGTTGATAACCTTCATCTCTCTATCTCCTCCGTTCAGCTTGGCTCCGCCGCACAGTTTGCGATGCCCGCGGCAGAATGGAGAGCAACGTGTGTGCCAACGGACGGCGCCCGATCGACGCCTGAGCGTACGCCATGGCGACTTCCACTAGGCGGCGCCGGTCATGCTGTCGGCTCGGTCTGCCGAAGTCGCTGCGGGCCTGCGCTTGCGGCGACGGGGGCCCGGCTGTGCAGCCAGTCGAGTCGCGGCGTTGCGCCCGTCAGGGGCCGGGCCGAGGTGTGGGGGGATGCCGTGATGGCGTCGAATCCGTGCCGCTCCGCGGTGTCGGTCTTCGGACGGCTGTTCGCAGGTCGCAAGCCGTGCCACGCGTGTTCCGACGTGTCACCTGAGAGTCGATCCGTACCGAAACGTACGGCCCCCGGCCTGGCGGCCATCCTCGTGGCCGTGGTCGTGCTCGGCGCGAGCGGCTGCGAGCGCGGAGCCCCCGGCCCGCTCTGTCCCGGTTGCAACGTGGTTCTGGTGTCGATGGACACGCTCCGGTCCGATCACCTCGGTGCGTACGGCTACGACCGCCCCGTGACGCCGGCCATTGACCGTCTGGCCGCGCGCTCGGTCGTTTTTGCCGACGCCATCGGACAGTCGAGCTGGACGCGCCCGGCGCACTTCTCGATGTTCACCGGGCTTTATCCGTCAGAGCACGGCGTGGTAGCG
>SPBQ01000301.1 GCA_004525875.1 Myxococcales bacterium | reverse complement strand
CCTACACACCGGCGGCGCTCGTGGTTGCGTGTTGCGTCACCCGGACGCGGCGAACCAGGTGCTTGCTATGCGCCAAGCCTGCGCAGGCGCTTTTCGCGGCGTCCGCTCGACCGGTCGGTGGTACCTGTGGCAGCCGATGGTACTGCGCGGCAGCGACGCGCGTATGTGGCTATGCGCGCAGTACGACGATCGCTACGTCCGGACGTCCGAGGGCTGGCGCTTCGAGCACGTCAAGATCTCGATCCGGGCGTTCTCCCCCTACGAAGAAGGGTTCGGCAAGGTGTTGATCGGTGAGCTGCCCGGCGCGGATAAGTAAGCCGCCCGTAGCCTCCCGCTCGCGCGCACGTCGAGGGTTATCCTTCCCCACAGACGCGTTGCGGATCATCCACGCGTAGGGTTTGGCGTTGCGAACATGCACGCACTTGGGGCTGCCCATTCCCTGATCTGGCAGCCGTGCACGCTACATCGACGATGCAATTCGCACCCTCACCGCCGGGGCTCGGGAGCGCGCAATGCCGGCACTTCTTCGGAGGCGGCGGTGCGCCCGGAACTTGCTACGTATCAGTGTGGATGCGGCTTGCTCGGGACAGCGGGCGCGCATCGAACAACGATAGAGGGACACATAGGGACATGCATTCAAACAAGATCTCGTACTTGCACATCGAAGCGGCGGCTGAGGAGCGCGACGAGTCTCGATGGAGCACAGAGTACAAGGGGCACACCATCGACGTCGATCTCGCCGAGGTCGAGCCCGATCTGTGGGCCATCAACGTCTCGGTTCGCGTCGCCGGCTGGGCCGATCATCTGAGGTTCACCAACCGCGAGGCCGCGCGCCTGGCCGGAGAGAACATCGGAATCCGCTTCGTAGACGACCTCGCGTAGGCTCGCTAACGCTCGACCGAACATCGGGGCGCCGTTCCCACGTCGTCCCGCACCGAGACGCGCGACGCTACACCAACGAATCCAGGGGCCTGCCAGCGGCGACGATCAAGCGCAACAGGCCGTTAAGGCCACCGGCTAGGCGGGCGGGACCTTCAATCGATTGGGCACCGACCGAGGGTTCACGGCCCCGAGCGGAATCGAGATCGTGCAGGCCATCCCCGATGGCGGAAACGACACCGCCACTTCCGCATCGACTTCGTAAGCGAGCGCATCCTCGACGAGATACATCCCGTAGCCTCGACGGCGCGGGGTGCTGACCGGCGGGCCCTCTGTCTCGATCCATCTGAGCGACAGCACTCGACTCCGATCACGATCCGCAAGCACGCAGTCGAGCGACACCGTTCCGGACGGGACCGACAGCGCGCCGTGCGTGGCCGCATTGATGGCGAGCTCGCGCAGGGCCATGCCGAGCGGCTGTGCGATCCGCAACGGAAGGGACAGCGGCGGCCCGGCCACTCGCAAGCGCCGATCCGTGCCCAGCGCCGCATCGAGCAAGGAGCCCATCGTCAGCTCCAGCCAGTGCGGCGCCGACAGTGCCGCGTGAACGCGGGCCAGAGCACGTACCCGCGATGACAGAAGGGTCGAGAAACCATGGTACGAGCCGGCCGATGCGCCGGTACGCTCGGCCACCGTGGCGACGACGGCCAGGGTGTCCTTCACCCTATGATCGAGCTCGCGCATCACGCGCCGACGTCTGTCCGACGCTGCCTTCCGGTCGCTGATGTCGACAGCGACCCCGGCGATGAATGAAGGACCTGTCGGACGGCGGACCACGCGGCACTGATTGAGAAGCCAGACCGTCAGACCGTCAGCATCGATGATACGGTACTCGATCGATTCGGAATCGCCGCGAGCGAGAAGCTCCGCCAGCCTGCGCTGCACACCAGCACGGTCCTCCGGATGAACCATCACGGCCCAGAAGCCAGGCTGCAGACACTGCTCGGGTGTGAAGCCGGTAACTTGCGTGCACTGGGGACCGACGTAGGTGAGCACCATCTGATGGTGCAGGTCTTCGCTAAGCGCGGCCGCTTCGGTCGCGTCCAGTTCTTCGGTCCATTCCGGTACGAAGTCGAACCGACCCTCCCACGGAATCATGCTGGTCGTTTCCGCCAGGCTGCGAAACCGTTCCTCACTCTCGGCCAGAGCCGCCTCGGCGCGCTTCTGCTCCGTCGTGTCACGCATCACCGAGCGCGCACGAACGATGCGTCCCTGTTCGTCGCGAATCGCCGTGACCTTCGAGCTCGCGGGCGATCGAGTCCCATCCTTCCGCATGAACTCCATCTCGGTATCCGGCAACTCGCCCGCCTCGAAAAAGTATTCGACCATCGCCAGCAGGTCGCCGTGTATCGCGGGTGGATGGAAGTCGAGCAGGTGCTTGCCGATGATCTCATCCCTCTCGTAGCCGAGGCTGCGGACCATCTCGTTATTACACTCCAGAATGGTCACCGTCGCCGCATCGAGGAGCCCGTACATATCGGGCGCAAACTCATACAGATCGCGATAACGGTCGAGCTCGGTTTCGAGCTCGACGCATTCATCCAACAGCCGGGCACGACGCACGTGCAACTCGGTGTTATCGGCCTGCCGTGTGCCGTCGCGATCGCTCACCCCACCCCCTGCGACGGCTGCGCACGCTGGTCCGGGTCGCCCCTGGCGAACTCGATCGCACAGCACAGACCGGATTCGGCCCAGTGGATGCTCGTCTTGCCGCCGAGCTCGTACGGTACGAACGTTTCGATGAGCCGCAGTCCATACCCACGGTGCCGCGGTTCACGGACCGGCGGACCACCGGCTTCGATCCAGTCGAGACACAGAACGCTGCCCGCGTTCCGCTCCTCCTCTCGCCAGCTGACTGCAACCGTGCCGGGCCCGATCGAAAGGGCCCCGTATTTGACCGCGTTGGTCGCCAGCTCGTGAAGAACCATCCCGAGGCTGCGAGCGACATCGACCGTGACGCGGACAGGCGCACCTTCGGCACGGACACGCGGCGACTCGCCGAACGGAGCGAGCGACGAGCCGACCAGCTCCAGGAGGTCGACGCTCTCCCAGTCGGAGCGCGCCATTGCGTTATGGATCGCTGCCAGCGCCCCGATCCGTCCGCGGAAGGTCGTGAGGAACGTCGAGATGTCATCCGAAGTGGCAAGCGTCCGGTCCAAGACCGCCTCCACGGTCGCGAACGAGTTCTTGACTCGATGCCCGAGCTCTTCCATCAAGCGCGCCTGGGCCGCCTCCCTCGCCTTTCTCTCGCTGATATCCACGAGCACGCCACTGAGGACGCGACGTCCGTCGGGTTCGATGATGATGCTGACGAGCTGGAGGACCCAGGCCTCCTTCCCGTCGGCGCCGATCAACCGCCACTCATCTCGATAAGAACCCGGCGCGTCGAGCCGCTGCCCAGCCCGGTTCACAACCGCGGCCCGGTCCTCCGGATGAATGAGCTCCGCCCACCCCCCATCGTCATACCAGCGCGATGCCGGGTAGCCGAAGATCGTCTCGAACTGCGGACCGATGTAAACTACGTGGTACTCGACCTTTCGCCCCGTCGGCGAGCCGACGGGGCGATCCGGTGCGTCCGTGAGGCGCGCGGTCATCTGCCACGGAACCACATTGAGCGTCTCTGTCAGCGAACGCAGACGTGCTTCGCTCAGTACCAGGGCGTCCTCGGCCGCCTTGCGAACGCTGATATCGCGAGCGACGCAACGAGCATAGAGAATCGTACCCTCCGGGTCGTGACGGGTCGTGACGTTCAGCCGCGTGAACACCGAGCTGCCGTCACGACGCAAGAGCCGCAGCTCCACGTCGCGAAGCTCACCGGCGTCGACCAGCTGCCCCAGCCTCTCGGCCGTTGGGGATCGATCCCGCGGGTGAATGATGCTGAGAATGGAGTTTCCGATCAGCTCGGGGCGCTCGTACCCGAGCTCCTCCAGGATCCGGGCGTTGCACTCCACGATCGTAGCGCCGGCGATGTCGATCGATACGCACATGTCCGGCGCCCACTCGTACAGGTCCTTGAGCTTGTCACGCTCGCCGCGCAGATCGTCGCGTCGACCCTCGAGTGCGGCGAGCTCATCGCGCAACGCGCGATTCTCTGCCTCCAGCTGTGCATCAGAATCGATCACGGTCTGGCCAAGGCACCTCCGCGCTGGCGCTTCGCTTCAGGCGTGCACCGACGGCCGGCGGTCCCGCCACGGGCGGGCCTGCTCGAGCTGCGAGGAGACGCGGATCAGCACATCCTCGCGCGCGTATGCGCCCACGAGT
>SPBQ01000162.1 GCA_004525875.1 Myxococcales bacterium | reverse complement strand
TCGAGGCCAACGTCGAGGACGGCGTGACGGCCTCACCGCTATCGAAGTACGTCAACCACAACCTGCGGATCTGTCGACCGATCAACCTGCGCCCCGGCGATCTGAGCACGGTCCTCGACACTGTGATTTCCCAGATCGGCAGCCCCTACAATCGCGACCACATCCAGTCATTGCTCTGGTACTTTCTGCCCGTCGAGATCATGCCGAAGCGCTGGCAACGGCGTGTGCTCGAAACCTCTGGACGTCTGTCCAAGGAAATGGTCTGCTCGACGCAGATCGCGATGGCGTTCCAGAAGGTGCGTTACCCGATTCAGCCGCTCATCACCGTCGCCGGGGTCGCCGAGCCGGTACCGGACGGCGGCCGCGTACGCCGCCGCATCCCCGAGTGGCTCTCTGCTAGCAGGCGACAGCCACGCCGCACCGTGTTCGACACCGGCGTCTTCGTTCCGTGCGATCCGTCGTTCGTGACGCCCCGTGACTTCGATCTGTCGCCATACTTCGCGATCGTCAAGGTCGCGACCGACAATCCCCGTGAGTTCGACTACAAGAAGATCCGCTGGTCCTCTCCCGCCATCGCCACGGCAACCGATGGCAACGGGCAAGCGCCGACGGAACCGGCCACGCTTCGGACTCATTCTTCGGTTCGCCCTGAACTGATCCACAAGCCGAGCTGAGCACGGCCCCGATCCGACTTTCCCTACAACCTGCTAGGATCACCGGCCATGCAGACGGCCGGCACAACCTCGGTCCACGCGGCGCTCGCAGCGATCATCGTGACAGCCGCAGCCGTGATGGCAACGGCCATCGTCGATGTACCGTTCTTCACCAAGGGAGAGCCTCGCGAAGCGCTCGTCGTCCAGCAGATGGCGGCGACCGGCAATCGGATCCTCCCGCTGCACGCTCGCGGTGAGATCCAGTCCAAGCCTCCGTTGTTCCACTGGCTGGGACTGATCACGAGCGCGGCGTCCGGCGGCGTCAGCGAAGCGAGCGTGCGCGTTCCCTCGATCGCGGCCTCTAGCCTCGTAATCGGGCTGACAGCGGCAACCGCGCTGCGTACCTCGGGCGCCGGCGCCGCGCTGGTCTCCGCGGTGGTTCTCGCCACGAGCTTCCTGTGGCTTCAGGCATCGACGATCGCGCGCGTCGATATGACACTCGCGGCTGCCGTCAGCGTCTCGCTGCTGGCGTTCGAACGGGCATGGGCCCGCGGCCGCAGGCGCCTCCCGGTCGCGTTCTGGCTCGCCGCCGCGGCCGGCGTTCTCGCCAAGGGACCGATCGGCCTCCTGCTTCCCGTCGGCGTGGTCTGCGTCTATCTCGCCGTCTGCGGCGAGCTACGAACGCTGGCCCAGCCGCGTGTGTTGAACGTGCCAGCCATGGCGCTCGCGGTCGTCGTTCCGCTGGTGTGGTACGTCCCCGCCGCCCTCGAGGGCGGCGCGCTATTCGTCGAGAAGCACCTTCTCAAGGAGAACCTGTTGCGTGTTCTTGACGCCGAGGGCGTTGGCGCGGGACACGTCAAACCGTTCTGGTTCTACGGCCCCGCCTTGCTAGCCGGGTTCGCACCCTGGAGCCCGTTGCTGTTTCCAGCCGTGCTCGATGCCTGGCGCCGCCGTGGCCGGCTCGCCGGCGACGGGACGCTCTTCGCGCTCGTCTGGGTCGGGCTGACGGTCGCCGTCTACTCGCTGGCGGGCTCCAAGCGCAGCATCTACCTGCTCTCGTGCTACCCCGCACTGGCGCTGCTCGTCGGGCGCTGGTTCGCCGCGCGCTTCGTCCACACCATCCCTGTGGCACCGCGCCTCTCATTGCCGACCGTGGCGGTGGTGCTGCCGGCGGGGCTGGTCGTCCTTGCAGCCTCGGCAGTGCTGCTCGAGGCCTC
Source organism: Myxococcales bacterium (assembly GCA_004525875.1). The sequence continues at coordinate 3,875 of SPBQ01000162.1, read as the reverse complement.
GTCGGTCTCCGCGCTCGAGGGCTTGGTGCCGGTGCTGAGCGCGAACGACGCGGCCAACCTGTCCGCCGTCTCCGCCGCCATCGCCTCCCACAGGGGGCTGTGCAGCGCCTGGGCATTAGCGGCGATCGCGCTTGCGGCCGCACTCGTGGGGGCCGGACGAGCAGGCAAGCCGGTGGCGGCCTTCTCGCTCGTGGCCGTGCTGGTGGCCTCCACCGCCGCAACCGCGGGGACGACGGTGCTGCCCGAGCTCGCCGCGCGGCTCAGCCTACGGGCCTTACTCCAGCCCGCGAGCTCGCGCATCCGACCGGATGAACCGCTGTCATTTTACGGGCGGTTCGAGTACCTGGAGTACATCCGGCCCGCGGCCGCATACTACGCCGGCCGCGCCGTCCCGGTCGTCGACACGATCGAGGCGGTCGGCGCCGGTCGCAACGTCGGCCGGCTGTGGTTCCTCGTCGCCGAGTCCCGACTCGCCGCGCTCGAGGCCGATGCCGCTTCGGGTACGCGCGACGGCGGCAGGGCAATCATCTACGACATCCGGGTCATCGCCCGGCACACGTACGGTGACAGTCCGAGACGCGAGCCTCTGCTCCTCGTCGAGGCGCGCCGGTAACGATCTCGCAATGAGCACGCTCGCGGACAACGACGACGCGCAGAGGGAGGGTATCCTGTCGCTGCTCGGGGACGGCAACGACGCACGCCTGGCCCGACAAGCGGCCGCGATGCACCCGGCCGATCTGGCAGAGGTGATCGAGTCCCTGGAGGACGCGGACGCGGCCGCGCGCCTCTTCCGCGTCCTCACGACCGAGCATGCCGGCGAGGTGCTGCGTGACCTGAGCGAGCAGACCCGCAGCCTGCTCCACGATCGTGTTTCGGACGCCCGGCTCGCGGCGATCCTCGAGCAGCTCGACACCGACGACGCCACCGACGTCGTCGCCGAGCTGCCGACCGCACGCCAGCGCACACTCCTCCATCGCGCGACTCCCGAGACCCGACGCGACGTCGAGGAGCTGCTCTCTTACCCGAAGGACGCGGCCGGCGGAATCATGAAGACCGAGGTCGCGGTCTGTTCCGTCGACAGTACGGTCAAGGAGATCACCGAGTACATCCGACAACACGGCGAGGAGTTCCACGATATCCATACCGTCTTCGTGTCCGACAGCGACGACAAGCTCGCCGGTTACATACCGCTTCGCCGGCTCATCCTCGCCAGCGACTTCACTCTCGCCGACCAGATCATGGAACCGGACGTGATCTCGGTCCGCACCGATCTGGATCAGGAAGAAGTCGCCCACCTGTTCGAGAAGTACGACGTGGTTTCTGTGCCCGTCCTCGACGGCAACGCGCGCGTCGTGGGCCGTATTACGATCGACGACATCATCGACGTCATCGAAGAGGAGGCCACCGAGGACATGCTGCGCCTGGCCGGCATCGGCGACGAGCCGGTCACGTTCTCGGGTCCGCTCGCCGGCATTCGCAGCCGCCTGCCCTGGCTGGCGCTGAACCTCGTCACCGCCTCGGTCAGCGTCGCTACCATCGCGATGTTCGAGGCAACGATCCAGTCCATCGCGATCGCGGCCGCTCTGATGACGATCGTCGCCAGCCAGGGGGGCAACGCCGGCATGCAGACGCTTACGTTGATGGTCCGCGGTCTCGCGCTCGGTGACGTCGAGCCACGCAACGCCCTGCGGATCCTCGGCCGCGAGCTAGCGGTCGCTCTCGTCAACGGGGCAGTGCTCGGAGCGATCGCCGGCGGCGCGGTCTACGTGTGGCGGGGCGACGCCTCGCTCAGTCTGGTGCTGGGCGGAGCGCTCGTCGTGAACCTGCTCATCGCGGCCTGCCTCGGCAGTCTCGTGCCGATCGGGCTGAAGCTGCTCGGAGTCGACCCGGCCGTGTCCTCCTCGGGACTGGTCATGGCCGGCACCGACATGCTCGGCTTCTTCATCTTCCTCGGGCTTCTGACGCTTTTCTTGTAGACATCGTTTCCAGACGGCTCACGTCGCGAACGCGGTGCCCTCGGCGAGGTCACGATACGAGATCGGCTCGAGGCCGGATTGCTCGATCGCCTCGCGCACCGGCCGGCTCGTGACGACCGCCAGCTCGCCGATCCCGTCGTACTGCGGCTCGAGTGATCCCGCGTGACAAACGAACTCGGTCACAACGCGGCCCGCCGAGCGCAGCCGACGAGCAACGACATCCTCGGTCACGGGTCTCGTATCTGCCAGCAACGCCACGCGGTTCGGCCCCAGGAAGGCGCCCGGGCGTGCCCGGCCCCAGCGGAGCACGGGCCTCACCAACGAGCGCTCCGCGAACCGCTGCAACGGTGACATCGTCAGCGGTTGCGACGATCGCCACAGCTGCGTGACGGGTTTGCGGATCGCCGAGATCGGGTAGTCGACGGCCAGCTCCTTGATGATCGACAGGATCGCGGGCTGGAGATGAAGATTGTAGTGGCCGGAGATGTGGCTCAGGAACAGCCCACCCGCAAGGAACCGCTCGATCTGCGCGCGGATCTCGGCCTTGAGCTCCGCGCGCATACCGCCGCGGCGCCGGTACAGCCAGGCGGCCTCGAGCGGCCTGGAGACGAAGTTCCCGCTGCTGTCGACGAGGTTGGGAATGTGCCGGTGCGGTAGCGTCGACTGCCCGTCACACAGTACGAGATGGAGTCCGACGCCGAGGTTCGGCCGCATGCCGCACGAGACCATGGCCGAATCCGAGTCCGGCGCGCTTACCCGCAGCCCGGCGCTGGTAACGATCCCGGCATCATAGCCGGCCATTACGGCATCGTTGACTTCCGGCCAGCGACCGAGATCGTCGACCGTGATTATGAATGCTCTGGAGCCCACGTCGGAGAAGAAAGGGAGTCAGCGGATATCAGCCGTGGAGCTCCCTGGCAAGCAGGCGTTTCTGGTAGAAATCCTGTAGATCTGAGCGCCTGAGCATTCCCACCACCCGCTTCTGGGTCTCGTCGTCGACCACCGGCACCTGTTCCCATCCCATCGTGGCGATAACCTGCATGGCGTCGTGGAGCGTGTCCGACAGTTTCACCTTGCGGATCTCCTTGTGAGCCAGCTCGCCCACCACGACGTAGGGCCAGGCCTCCGAGTCGAGCAGGACGCCACGCAGGTCCTGAAGGCTCACCATCCCGCTCAGCTCACCCTCGTTATTGACGACCGGGAAGTACATGTGGTGGCTGTTCGTTACGTACCGGACGAAGTCCGTCACGGGCATCGATTCGGGAATCGGCTCGAAGTCCTTGCTGACCAGGCTGCGGACGTACAGCTTGCGCAGGATGTGAGCCTCCTGGCCGGCGTGCAGGTTGAGACCGCGCTCGCTCAGCTCGTAGGTGTCAATGCTGTCGTTCATCATGCGACGCGCGACGAGCGTGGCCGCGACGCTCGTGATCATCGCCGGGAGCACCGCGTTGTAGTCACGCGTGAGCTCGAACACGAGGAAGATCGCCGTCATCGGGGCATGTGTAGCGCCCGCGAGGAACGCCCCCATCCCGACCAGCGCGAACGAACCCGGTTCGCCGATCGTTCCCGGTAGTACTGAGTTCACGAGCTCGGCGAAGCCGCCGCCAAACGCGACGCCGATGAACATAGCCGGCGCGAAGACGCCGCCGGAGCCCCCGCTCCCGAGCGTCACGCCCGTCATCAGAATCTTCACGAACACCAGCGCGAGGAGCAGGGAGCCGCCCATCTCGCCCCGGAAGGCCGTGTTCATGACATCGTATCCGCTCGCAGCTATGTGCGGGAATATGATCAGCGCCAGCCCGACGATCGCCCCGCCGACGAGCGGTAGCAGCCGGGCGGGGATCGGGGAGCGCTCGAACGCCTTGCGGATCCCGAAGAACGAGCGGATGAAGAAGACGG
>SPBQ01000340.1 GCA_004525875.1 Myxococcales bacterium | reverse complement strand
GTGCCGGTCTTGCCGGCCACCGGGCGGTTGAGCACCTTCACCTTCTTGCCAGTGCTGTTCTGGACCACGCCTTCCAGCATGGACGTTACGAGGTAGGCGGTCTGGGGCGACATCACCTCGGTGGTGATGAGCTCGGTGGCCTCGATCAGGTTGCCCGCGGCGTCCTCGATCTTCGTGATGAAGATCGGCTCGACCATGCGGCCGCCGTTGGCGACGGCGGTGTAGGCCGAGGCGAGCTCCAGCGGCGTGACTTCCGAGGTTCCGAGGCCGACGGAGAGGTTCTTCCCGATGCCGCGCCGGAAACCGAAGCGGCGCAGGTATTCCACCACCGTCTCGATGCCGAGGTCTTGTACCACGCGGATCGTCACGACGTTGCGCGACTGCTCGATCGCTTTTCGAAGCGTCGTCGGCCCGTAGAACTTTCGAGTGTAGTTCTGCGGCCGCCAGATTGTCTCGTGATCGACGAACTGGATCGGTGCGTCCATCACAACACTGGCCGGCGTGTAGCCGTTGTCAAGCGCGGCGGCATAGACGAGTGGCTTGAATGACGATCCGGGCTGGCGATAGGCCTGCATCGCACGATTGAATTCGCTCTGCGCGAAGTCGTAGCCGCCGACCATCGCCTTGACGTGGCCGGTGAACGGCTCGAGCGTCACGAGCGCGGCTGCGATCTGCGGCGTTTGCGTGAGCCCGAGCGAGATCCCGCCCCCTTCGACCACGACTGGTGTCACCTCGACGATATCGCCCACGTCGAAGCGGCGATCGGCCTTTTCGATGTTCGGATGCCAGCGCAGCTTCGAGACGTCGATCTCCGAAACGTTGTCGGCCAGCGCCACGGTCATCAGGCCCGGCACGGACTGAGTGACGACGGCCCGATAGGTCGCGCCCTCCTCGAGCTTGGCGAGATCCTCGCGCTCACGGTCGTCGGCGATGCGCTGCTCCACCTCGGCCGACTCGACGCTGTCGATGGCGCCCCAGTAGCCGAGATCGACGTCGAGCCCCTCGATGCCGCGGCGCAGGGCCTCTTCGGCCTGCTTCTGCATGTCGAGGTTCATCGCCGTGTGGACGCGGAAGCCCTTGTAGTAGGGGGCGCGTGATCCGAAGCGGTTGACGAGATGGCGACGGATGTACTCGATATAGTAGCTGCCGGGGTCGGCGCGCCCCTTCTTCTCGAGCGTCGACAGGCCCTTGCGCATGGCGCCGCGGTACTCACCTACGCTGATGAAGTCCTCGTCCAGCATGCGCCGCAGGACGTAGCGCTGGCGCTTGATCGCCCCCTCGGGATTACGGGTGGGCGAGTAGCGACTCGGCGCCTTCGGGAGTCCGGCCAGGAGCGCGGCCTCGGCCACCCCCAGCTCCTCGACTTCCTTGTCGAAGTAGGAACGCGCGGCGGCGCCGATGCCGTAGTTGCCGTCGCCGAGATAGATCTGGTTCAGATACAGAAAGATGATCTCGTCCTTGGTCGCCTCGCGCTCGAGCTTGACCGAGAGCATCACCTCGCGGAGCTTGCGCCGGTAGCTGCGCTCGGGCGTGAGGAGCAGCGCCTTGACCACCTGCTGGGTGATGGTGCTGCCGCCCTGCACGACGCCGCCGGCCCTCATGTTCGCGATGAACGCGCGGATGATGCCGCGCAGATCGACGCCCTTGTGGCGATAGAACTCGGAGTCCTCGGCCGCGACGAATGCATGGCGGACGATCTCGGGGATCTTCTCGATCGGCGTGAGGTAGCGTTTCTCGAAGAAGAACTGACCGACCATCTGACCGTCGTCGGCGTAGACGGTCGTGGCCACCGGTGGGTCGTAGCGCAGCAGCCGGCCGAGCGGCGGCAGCTGCGTCCAGTACTGGTCGTAGAGCGTGAAGGAAACGGCGCCCGCACACGCCGCGAGGGCGAGGACGCCGATGACAAAGATCCAGCGCAAGCGCCTCATCGGGGTTCCGAACGGTTCACCGTATCCATGCTGGTCTCGGACTTCAACAACTAAGCGCCGTAACCGCCCACCCGCGGGCGGGGGTTGGCTGGTGGTTCCTGCTCTTGTAGGCTCCCCATCGTGTCCGATGCCGATCCCTGTAAGCGCGCCGGACGATTCGTCGCCGCGGCCTCCCGGATCGCTGTTCTCACCGGCGCAGGTATCTCGACGGAGTCGGGGATCCCGGATTTCCGGTCCCCGGGCGGTCTGTGGAGCCGCTACGACCCGTCCAAGCTCACGTACGACCGCTTCCTGGCCGACTCCGAGACCCGCCGGACCTACTGGGAAATCGCCACACAATCATACCCGATCATGCGGGATGCGCAGCCGAACGCCGCTCACCGGGCGGTGGCGGGGATCGAGCGCGAGGGCAAGCTGCTCAAGCTGGTGACGCAGAACGTCGACGGGCTTCACCAGAAGGCGGGCAGCAGCGACGAGCGCACGATCGAGATCCACGGCTCGGCCCTGCGGGCGCGTTGCACGGGTTGCGGCGCGGAGCACGACCGCGAGGCCATCCACCGCCGTCTGGCCAGAGACCCAAGCAGGACCGAGGTGCCGGCATGCGAGGCGTGTGGCGGACCGCTCAAGCCCGCCACGATCTCGTTTGGACAGGCGATGCCGGAGCGTGAGACGGCCGAGGCGTTCGCGGCGGCCAGCGAGTGCGATCTGATGATCGTGATCGGCTCCTCGCTCGTCGTTTATCCGGCGGCGGCGGTGCCCGAGGTGGCTGTTCGTAGCGGCGCGCCGCTCGTGATCGTCAACCGTGAGCCGACGGGTCACGACCGCATCGCCCACGTCGTCGTCGGTGGCGCGGCCGGCGAGTCGATGTCGCGGATCGCCGAGGAAGCGGGTATGGATCTGCGACCGCCCGGCCCGGCCGCGCTGCACTAGGACACGCGTGTGGCTGAGACCGTCCCTTTCGTCGACCTGGCGCACGACTACCACGTCGTCGGCGACGACGTGCGCGAACGCTTCGACCGCATCCTCGGCTTGCAATGTTTCGTCGGCGGCGATCAGACGGTCGAGCTCGAATCGCGACTCGCGCAGCTGACCGGTGCGCACGCCGTGGCCTGCTCCTCCGGCAGCGACGCTCTGTACCTTGCGCTGCGATCGGCCGGCATCGGCCCGGGGGATGCCGTCATCGTGCCGGCCTTCACATTTTTCTCGACCGCCGGCGCCGTCGTCCGGGCGGGTGCGGTGCCCGTGTTCGCCGACGTCGATACGGCGACGCTCATGCTCGGACCCCGCGAGCTCGAGAAGACGCTCTCGGATCGATTCGTGCGCGACGGCGAGCGGCTCGTCGAGCGTTCGTCGCGTGCGCCGCTGGCGGCGGCGATCGTGGTCCATCTGTTCGGGCGCGCCGCGCCGGTCGCAGACCTTTCCGCACTGCTCGCCGAGGTGGGCCGGGCGATGTTGGTCGAGGACGCGGCCCAGGCGATCGGCGCGGGCACGTCGAGCGGGCGCGTGGGCGCGGGCGAGCTGGTGTGCTTCTCGTTCTATCCGACCAAGAACATCGGCGGTGCGGGCGACGGCGGCGCCGTCACCACTTCGAGCGAGGCGCGCGCGCACCGAATTCGTGTGTTGCGCAACCACGGCGCCGGCGCGGACCCCTACGTCCACGACGAATGCGGTATCAACGCGCGCATCGGCGAGCTGGCGGCCGCGCTGGTCAACGCGAAGCTCGCGCGACTCGAGGAGTGGACGCGTGCGCGTGGGCGGCTGGCCGCGCTCTATCACGAGCAGCTCGGTGGCCTGGAGCGACGCGGTCGTCTTCGCAGGCCCGTGCCGGCCGCCGCGCCCGAGTGCGTGTGGCACCAGTACACGCTGAGGTTGCCCGAGGGCCGCGATCGCGTTGCGGCTTCGCTCGGGGCCGCGGGCGTCGATACACGTATTTTCTATCCGCTGCCGCTGC
>SPBQ01000547.1 GCA_004525875.1 Myxococcales bacterium | reverse complement strand
GCAGCATCCAGACTCCGGCCCTGCCCTGCTCCTCGTCATCCCTGGCCCTCAGCGATCGTACGCCGGAGAACAGCGGCGGCGCTTCGAGACGCTGGGTGATGATCTGCTGGCGATTGACGTCGGTTGCCACGGCCGACAGCGGTTCGCCGCCGCCGAGCCTGTTCTGCGGGTCGACGACGATGTCGTCGGCCATATCGATCCCCCAGCCCCGCAGCCAGGCCGCCAGCCTCTGTGCCGAGAAGGGGTCGATCATGACGAGCAGCTTGCCACCACCTTCGAGATACTCCGCGAGCGCATCGAGATCCGAGCGAATCGGGTCCTTGCTCGGTCCGGCAATTACGAGGACGTCGCAATTGTCCGGCACGCCCCCTTCGCCACGCAGCGAAAGCTCCTCGACCTGGTAGAACTCGACGCGAAGCGCGTCGCGCAGCAGCGAGCAGCCGCTGTGACGGTCCGCATCGTTCATGCCGCACTCGCCGTGTCCGGCCAGCATGCAGATGTTCTTCGGGGGCCGCGTGGCGTAGAGAAGAGCGGATACCAGCTGGGATTCCGACGGGTTCGCGAAGTCGCTACGCCGCTTCGCGCTCTCGACGACCGTGGAACCGTAGGCGTCCACTCCGTACTCGGCCGCCATCGCGGGGTTCTTGTTCACGTCGATGATCGAGTATTCGATGTACGGCGACTCGTTGGCCGCCTGCCAGAGCAGGTCCTTCAGCAGGGGATTGCGGGGATCCTCCGTGCGGATGAACCCCGTGATCTTGACGGGTTCATCGAGACCGCGCAGCGCAGCCAGGGTGTGATCGGACAGCGTGTAGCGATCTCCCGGGCTCAGATCGACACGAACGTTGTGGAGGTAGGACGTCGCCGTGAGGGTCGCGAGAAGCAGGAGCAGCCCGATCGAGCCGGCAAGGGCGAGTAGATACTGCCGGGCCGACGAGGAGATCATCGACGGCCCCGCCACTGCCGTGCTTCCATCGAACGCATCGTCAAGAAGCCCATGAAGATAACGATCGATACGAAATAGGCGACGTTTTTCAGATCGATCACGCCACGGGCGAACGGCTCGAAGTGATCAAACGCGCAGAGCTGCGAGATCACACCGATCAGATCCCCCGGAACGGCCGCCTCATTCCAGCTCAGATTCCACAACAACAAGACCGCGCCGTAGGTGAACATCGCCGCGATCAGCTGCGTCTCGGTGAGGGAGGAAATGAACACCCCGATCGCCACCATGGCACCCACGAGCAGGAATACGCCGACGTACACAGCGTAGAGCTGCGTGAGATCGAACGGCTGGATCCTGTAGATCATGTACGGGTAGAGCGTCGTCGACCCGATGAGCACGACGAACACGCTCATGCAGGCCAAGTACTTCGCCGCGAGAATCTCGATATCGCGCAGCGGTGCGGTGTAGAGAAGCTCGATCGTTCCGAGGCTCTTCTCCTCCGAGTACACACGCATCGTCACCAGTGGGATCACCGTGATGACGATCCGGACAATATCGTTGAACAGCCGCTGCCACAGATGCTCGACGATGCTCTCGCCGAACCCGAACGTGATGAAGGCGTTCAGATCGGTGTAGAAGTAGTACCCCGACAGCGCCAGGAACACGGTGCCCACGAAGTAGATCAGCGGCGAGCCGTAGAACGCCTGCAGCTCCTTGCCGAGCAGCGCAAGGAAGCGCGTCATGCCGGACCCTCCTCCTTCCCGCCCGCAGCGGCCGCCTGCTCGGCCTGTTCGAGAATTTGCACGAACAAGTCCTCGAGACTGACCTGGTGCGGTCCGACCTCGTGCAGGGCCCATCCCTTGTCGATCACGGCTCGTGCCAGCGCCGGCTTGGGGTCATCCGCCCCTTCGCTCGTAACGACCACCGAGATCATTCCGCTCGCCTCGCGGTCGACGACTCGGACATCGGCGACGCCCGGACATCGGCCCAGAATTTTGATCACATCCTGCATCGGCGCCCGAATACGCATCAATGTCTCGCCGCTGCCATAGGTCTTGGTCGCCAGTGCCTCGGCGGTGTCCTCGGCCACGAGCCGACCATGGTCGAGGATCAGAACGCGCCGGCAGGTAATGCTCACCTCGGGCAGGATGTGCGT
>SPBQ01000379.1 GCA_004525875.1 Myxococcales bacterium | reverse complement strand
GCGATGAGGCGCTCGACATGCGAGATCGCCGTTTCCTGAAGCTCGATGAGCCCCGCCACGCGCTCGGCCCCGTACATCCGGGCCAGCGTGGGGAGATCCTTGCCGATTGTCGGCGTGACGTGTCCGGCATTGCGCCCACTGGCGCCGAAGCCCGCCGTGTCGGCGTCGAGAAGGACGACATCGAGCCCGTCGGCGCGAAGCGCAAGCGCCGACGACAGCCCGGTCATGCCGGCGCCGATGATACAGACGTCGGCGCCGGTGTCGGCGTCGAGAGGCGGTCGTGGGTCGCCAACGGGCGCGTCGGCGAGCCACGCGCTCGGTGGCTCCGGCGCCGCAAACGATGAGGATCGCAAGCCTTCTGGTTCTTCGGATGCCGCCACGGCCGCCAGATTGAAGTCAGCGCGGCCTCGCGTCAAAGATCGGCTGCCCAGGCGAGGTAGCCGAGCACGATCTCACGCATCGCAGCGATGCCCTTGTAGCACGCTTCCTCGTCCGACAGCCCGGCGACCGACGCGTGAAGCCCGGCCGCGCGTCCGCGATCGGCAGCCACCGACTCGAGCGAGTCGACGTGGACCCGGATCGTGAAGACAACGCCGCCGGTCACCGGCAGTCGCCGGAGGCTCTGGCGCTCGACGCGCACGTGAAGCCGCCGGCCGACATCCGTCAGCGCGACGCCGGCCGCCGGGCCGGACGCAGCGGCCCGCGATGCGAGCTCGCGCACGCACTCCGCCTCGGCCGCGTCACGCACCGGCCGATACGGCTCGGGCGAGGCGCCGATGGCCCAGTTCAGACGCCACTGCGGCCGGTCCGGATCGAGCGACGCGATGATGCGGTCGACGGCCCGGCCGATCTTCTCGGCGTAGCCCGGCACGGGGGCATGGATGTCGGCGACCGGCAGACCGATCTTGTCGGCGAGGCGCCAGTAGCTCGGCGCGCAGACGAACCCCGCTGTCAGGACGGTGCGATCACCGCGCGGCTCGAGCAGGCACAGATCGTCGGCGACACGCAGACCGGCGCGCAGTAGTGGCGGCGCATCCTCGACCGCAACGGCGCCGGTGCCCCCGGCGCCGCCGATGCCGCCAGTGCCGAGAAAAGCGCCGACCATCTCCTCGATCTCACGCTGACCGGGCTCGCTACCGTCGAGGGCGCGGAAGACGTCGTCGCGGTGGCGACCGAGAAGCGTGCGCTTCGAGGCGAGGTCGAGGTCGAGCGTGTCCGCGTCCGTGCAGTCGTCACGCTCGAGCCAGTCCTCGACGGCGAGAGGACGAAGCCCGAGCCGGACGCTGCCGACGCCGCGCGCGTACGGAGAATGGCGGGGCGAGCGGCGCGGCCCGTCCATCCGGCCACGTCAGCCCAGCAACTCGACAGAATCGCCTTCGCGGATGGCGCCAGGCTCCACGACCACGGCGTACACGCCAAGGACTTGCCCGGCTTCACGGACCAGCGTGCGCATGATCGTGGGATCCTTCGGCAGATCGGCGAATGGCAGCGTCGTCATCACGCAGCGCGGGCAGTCGGACTTGATCTCGATCGTCGCCTCTCCGATGCGCAGCTTCTCGCCCACCCAGTCGCGCTCGACGAATCCGGTCTCGCCGGTGGCCAGGAGAAGGTTCGGGCGGAAGCGTCGGACGTCGATCCTCGATTGCGGTGCCAGGCGGGCCAGCTCCGAGAGCGAAGCATCGGTCGTCACCAGCAACGGGTACGCGTCGAAATAGGTGCCCGGCGGCGATTCGAACTCCAGGACGTCCGGTGGAAGGCCCGACAGATCAGGCAACGGCTCGTCGGCCTCGAGCGCGAAGATCGATCGCAGCTCGGTTTCCAGATCGTCGTGATCGGGCGCGCCGCGCCGGTAGTGGTCGAGCTTGTCGGCTGGCAGCAGCGGCCAGAGTGTGACGTCGAGGCCGAGCGCCTTGCTGAGCTTCGCTGCTGCATCGGACGCGTCGGACAGGACGCGCTCGCCCATCATCGATTTCACAGGGTGACGCCAGGTCTCAGCGACAGTTGCCGGTTCCATGTCCCCACCTACAGCCGCTTCTGCTTTCGAGTCAAGCAGAGGGGCGTGGAACCCGGCCGCGCGCTCGCGGCTCGTTCAGGCTGCGATGGCGGTTGCTGTCAGTGTTCGAGATCCGTGAGCCCCTCACGGACCGCATACTTGGTAAGTTCGGCGATGCTGTGCAGGCCGAGCTTGTCGCGAAGCTGCTTGCGGTGGTTCTCCACCGTCTTCGTGCTGAGACCCAGCCTCGACGCGATACCCTTGGTCGGCTTGCCCTCCGCGAGTAGCTGCAAAACTTCCCGCTCGCGCGGTGTGAGCACCGGGCGCTTGCGACTCTGGTTGCGAAAACGCTCGAAGTAATCCGACACGGCCTCATCCGAAATCTGAGAGCTGAGGTAGGGTCGGTTCTCGGCGGTCGCCCGCAGCGCCGTGCACAACTCCTCGAAGCTGCAGCCCTTGACGACATAGCCGGTCGCGCCGGCCTCGAGCATGCGCGTGACGACGGCCGCGTCGGCATGCATCGACATGGCGAGCACGCGTGCGGCCGGTACCTGCGTGCGCAGCCTCGCAGCGGCGTCGATGCCGTTCAGCTCGGGCATCGTGACATCCATCAAGACGACGTCCGGCTGCAGACGAACAGCGAGTTCCACGGCCTCGCGGCCGTCGTTGGCCTCGCCCACGATCTCGAAGTCAGGATGGTCGGTCAGCAGCCGCGCAACGCCATGGCGCAGAATGCGGTGATCATCCGCGATCACGATTCGAATAGACATGGAACCTCTCGTTACAGACCCGTCCGCGCGTTCGACATCTCGCAGACCCGGCTCCGGGGGGAGTTCCGGCAACGGGCGAGGCGATGGTGCCTGAGCGATGCCGGACAAACCGAATCTTGTTCTCTGGCGAGACCCCTCTCAAGGTAGAATTCGCCCCGGGGAACCTGCCCGGGCGTATCCCCGCTGCGGCATTCACCCAGAGGGCGTGAAAAAGCCAATTAGGACAGCAGCTTGCGAGCACCACAGCCCCCGCCGATCCGGCTCAGTGGGGGCGAAAGCTAGCGACGGCGTCGGGCGCGGTCAAGTCGGAACATGACGCGTCGACCGCCATTGGGCACGCTACGAACCATCCGCGGACTCATGTACCATCGCTATCGTGCCCGTGGGCGGCCGACAGGCCCACCCGTCGCGTTCGGCGGCGGGGGCAGCCCGGATCTTACTAGCTGCCCTCGTGGTCGTCGTGGCCATGCTCGCCGCGACTGTCCCCTTCATCAATACCTACGTACTGACTCCCGAGCGGGTCCGCACGACGCTCGTGCCGATCCTCGAGGCCAGGCTTGGCCGATCGATCGAGATCGACGACGCGGGCGTGAGCTGGCGAGGCCTCGCGCTTGACGGCGTGTCGATCGCCGAGGACGATTCGTTCGCGCGCGTCGGCAACGCCAGCGTCCTGCGCGCCGACCGCGTCGTGCTGCTGCTCAACCCGCTCGCGCTGCGCAATCGAGAGATCGTCATCGAGCAGCTCTACCTCGACCGCCCCGCGATCACCGTGGCCCGTGGCGCCGATGGGTCGTGGAACCTCGCCT
>SPBQ01000346.1 GCA_004525875.1 Myxococcales bacterium | reverse complement strand
CCGACAAGCTCGACGCGCATTCGCGCGCGCGGTTCGAGCGCCGCTGCCGAAACGGGGCGCCGGCATGGATGCCGCCGATCTGCCAGGGCCCGGGCCCCGCCACCGGCGATCCCCAACTCGACAGCGCGGCGATCGCCCGCTGCGTGACCGCATCGGCGCACTGCGCGGCTCTGGCCACGCTCGACATGATCTTCGACGATCCGCTGTCGGCGCTCGAGGCCCAGCATCCGGACAACCTCCACTACGCGCTAGGCGGCGCGGAGGGCCATACGTTCGCGTCGTGTGTCGAACACATCGACTCGACGACGACAACACTGGACACACCGACGACAACGCTTGGCACGCCCACCACCACGCTCAGCGCCCCGACCACCACGACGACGCTCCCGTCCGCGGGCGCGCTGCAGCTCGTCATCACGGAGATCATGTCCAACCCGGCCGCACAGTCGGACGCCGCCGGCGAATACTTCGAGGTGCTCAACGCGGGCACGACTGCGGTAGATCTCGACGGACTGATCGTTGCCGACCTCGGCTCCGACGCGTTCACCGTCGACGGTCCACTGCCGGTTGCAGCTGGTCGGCGGGTGGTGTTCGGCAAGAGCGAGACAGCAGCCGGCGGGATCGTCGACTTCGTCTACGGCTCTAGAATGAGCTTGACGAACTCGTCCGACGAGATCGTGCTGATGGTCGGCACGGACGTGATCGATCAGGTCGTCTACGATGGATCCTTCCCGTCGGGCACGGGTCGGGCGATCGAACTCGTGGGGGCGCAGTCGGCAGCGGGTAACGATGATCCGACAGCCTGGTGTGTGTCGGATTCCCCGCTCGCCGACGGCGACTTCGGAACGCCGCGAGCAGCGGTCGGGCCCTGTCTCCCCTGAGGGTCTATCTGGACCAACGCGCCGCCGGCCGACCGGCACCGGATCGCGAAGCCCTTCGCGATCCGGTGCCGGTCACTCCTGCATGTCTGAGAGGATATCGTCGCGGCGGTTCTCGCGAATGAGGCGGTCGTTATGCAAGGCCTGCTTGAGGGAGACCCACGTGAAGAACACAACGAGCAGAAGCGCGCCCGCCACCGGCATGTTGTCAGGCTTGCTGATGATGGCGACGAACTGATCCCAGGCCGTCAACGTGTGGGCGCCTTCGATCGCTCCGGACAGAAAAACCATGGCCTAAACGAACCTCCCGCTGTCCTCGCCGGTAGCCGATGCGTGCGCCGGATTCGGTAATCTCCGAGCGAGCCCCCTAGGACTTCCGACGGACCCCGACGGTCTACGCTTGCCAGTCGAGGTACGCTATGGACCTACTTCCACGTTGTCAACTCGACATCGGACCCCAAACCGCGCAGCAATCACCTTGACTGAGGACGCAACAGGCCGTCTCATGGAACGCAACGCACTGATGGAAGCCCGCCCGCAGTCCTCGTATCTGAAGCTTGCGCAGTTCCTGGACCTCGAGAGCCGGTGGCTCGGAGCACCCGACAAGGTCGAGCTGTGCCACCGGATCTGCCGAACCGTCGTTCTCCTACTCGACACATCCGCCACCGCCATCGGGCTCGTTCGCCGACAGACGCCGTATCGACTGGTCGCCAGCGCGGGCGACTGGCCGCAGGATCCGATCGCCACCGCCGCTGCGGCAGGCTCCCTGGTACGGCGAGCGTGCGAGACCGGTACCCCTCAGCTGAAGAGCACCGGTGACGACGCTCTCGGTGTGTTCCCGTTCCGGGTGGACGACGAACTCCGCGGCTGTCTGCACGTACGAGTCGACCGGCCGATCTTCCACGGAGACGAGGTCGCATGCTTGCGCTTCGTAACCTCCCTGTCCGGCATCGTTCTCGCCGGCGGAGCGCCCGCCGCCGACGAGTCTCTGGACGCCGAGCAGCCCGTAGATTCCCCCGAGGACGCCGCGCGCCGGCGCGTGGCCATGGCGGTCCACGATCTACGCAACCCACTCGCAGTGCTCAGCGGCTACGTCGAGCTCCTGGCCGACGGTGGGCGCGGTGAGCTGAACGATCAGCAAACCGCGGCCGCGGAATCGATGAGCCGGCAGGTCGCCGTGCTCGGAGCGGCCATCGAGAAGCTGATGGAGCTCGACCGGGCGACCACCGCCGAGACGGTCGCGGCCACCACGTTCGAGTTGCGCGAGCTGTTCGAGGAAATCGCCCGGACGCGTTTTCCGCACGCCAGCGACAGGATCACGTGGCCCGGGCCCGAAGCGGTGTTCGAATTCGACACCGATCGTGATCGCGTGATCTCGATCGTTCAGAATCTCGTCGACAACGCGCTTCGGCACGGCGGCGACGGTCGCGTCGTCGTCGACTGCGCGCGTCGGCGCCGTCAGCTGCTCATCAGTGTCTCTGATGAAGGAGCGGGGCTGCCACCGGAGCTCCGATCGGTATTCGAGATCAGCTCACCCATACCGGGATCGCCATCGTCGGGCCCCGCCTCGGGTCTCGGCCTGCTGGCGGTTGCCGGTCATGTGCGAGTCCTGGGCGGCAAGGTCGAAGTGTCGACGAGTGCGGGGGGCGGCGCCGCGATCAGCGTGCAAATACCGGCTCGGCGCGCGGCTCAGGGAGCGGAGCACCGAGCCTGAAAGGCCTTCCAGGTTCGCTCCATGCCCTCGCGGAACGTCACCACGGTACGATAGCCGAGCGCCTCCTCGGCCGCAGAGACTGCGGCTTCGCTGTGGCGTACGTCGCCGACGCGCGGTTCGCGGTGATGGCGCTCGAGCGTTCGCCCCGTGATCTCCTCAAGCGTACCGATGATGTCGAGCAGCGAGTAGCGCTCTCCGCACGCGATGTTGAAGACACGACCGCCGACCCCCTCAGCGCGAGCGGCCTTCAGATTCGCGTCCACCACGTTGTCTACGTAGGTGAAGTCTCGCGACTGCTCGCCGTCACCGTTGATTACCAGCGGCTTCCCCTCGCTGGCCCAGCCCATGAACAGCGGGATCACGGCCGCGTAGGCCGAATCGGGACGCTGACGAGGGCCGAAGACGTTGAAGTACCGCAGGCAGACGGTGTCGAGCCCGTACACCCGGTGGAACGCCCGCGCATAGGCCTCCCCGGCCAGCTTCGTGACTGCGTACGGAGAGATCGGGGCCGGAGTGAGGCCTTCGTGCTTGGGCATCTCCGGGTTCTCGCCGTAGACCGACGAGGACGAGGAGAACACCACTCTCTCGACCCCCGCGCGCCGGGCAGCGTCGAGGACGTTGACCGTGCCGGAGACGTTCACCGCGTTGGAAGTCGCGGGATCGTCCACCGACCGCTGAACCGAGCCGAGCGCGGCGAGGTGAAGTACGATCCGGGCGCCATCGGTGGCTCGCTGGACAGTTGCCGCGTCGCGAATATCGCCCTCGACGAGCTCGACGGCGTCGCCGAACGGCTCGAGATTGGCAGCGACCCCATTGCTGAGGTCGTCGAGGACGCGGACCCGCTCGCCGGCGACGACGAGAGCTTCAACGATATTGGAGCCGATGAAGCCCGCGCCGCCGGTGACCAGGTACATTGTGTCAGTTGTTTTCCAGAGACTCTTCTTCGAGCATGCTGCCCTGCCAGTCGAACCGGCCCGTGACCTTGTCACGCTCGGGCCTCGGCATGCGATCGAGAATGTTGAACTTGAAGATGTGCCAGAACGCGGCGAGGCCATCGCGCCACGTGATCTTCTTGCCCGCGTCGTAATCTCGCCCCCAGTACGATATCGGCAGCTCGAAGATGCGGCAACGCATCTGCGAGCAACGTGCCGTCACCTCGGGCTCGAAGCCGAAGCGATCGGTCGTCAGCCGCATCTCGCGGATCACCTCGGTGCGGAAGACCTTGTAGCCGGTCTCCATGTCGGTG
>SPBQ01000099.1 GCA_004525875.1 Myxococcales bacterium | reverse complement strand
CCATATCGCTTCGCGGCCGCTCGATCGCCGCCGCCCGCTGTGGGAGCTGTGGATCGTCGAAGGGCTCGAGAACGGCCACATCGCACTGGTCTCCAAGATCCACCACGCTCTGATGGACGGCGTGTCCGGCGCCGAAGTGATGGGCCGACTGTTCGACCTCGAGCCGCTGGCGCCGCACTGCGAGTCCGTGAGCACGGCCCGGAGCACCGAACCCGTACCGACCTCGCTCGAGCTACTGGCGGCCGCCGCCGGCTCGTTGGCCATCGGGCCGCTGCGCCTGGCACGCACCGTGCTGGAAACCGGCCGCTCGCTGCTGCCGCTCATCGGCAGCGGGACAGAGGCGGGCGACGGCGAACGAGCGGCGGTGATGCCATTCACGGCGCCGCGCACCACATTCACGTCGACCATCTCCGCCGAACGTACGGTCGCGTTCGGCAAGGCCGACCTCGCGGACGTTCGGACCATCAAGACCGCCTTCGCGGCAACGGTGAACGACGTCGTGCTCGCTGCGTGCGCCGGCGCGTTGCGACGCTACCTGATCGAGCGCAGAGAGCTGCCGGACAAGCCACTCATCGCGACCGTACCCGTTTCCATGGATCGTTCCCGTGCGCGCCGCGAGCAGTGCAACAACGTGTCGGCGATGTTCGTGGGGCTACCGGTGAACGTGCCGGACCCCGTCATCCGCCTCATGCACATCATGCGCAGCTCGCGAAAGGCCAAGCTGCTGCATGGCGCCATGGGCGAGAACGTTCTCAACGACTGGGCACAGGTGACGCCGGGCGCAATCTTCCCGCAGGCGGCCTGCCTGTTCTCGCGCATGCGCCTGGCCGACCACCTCCCACCCCTCCACAACCTCATCATCTCGAACGTGCCCGGCCCGCCCATCGCGCTGTACGCGGGCGGAGCACGGGTGCTGGCCACGTACCCGCTCGGCCCCGTGTTCGACGGCGCCGGTGTGAACATCACGGTGCTGAGCTACCAGGATTCCGTCGATCTCGGCGTCATCGCCTGCCCGGATGCGGTGCCCGACCCGTGGATCATCGCGCGCGGCTTCGGCGAATCGATCGCCGAGCTCAAGCGGATCGCCGATCTGGAGCTCGAGAGCACCGAGAATGTCCGGGCACTGCGATTCGAGACCAGTGTTCCTGGCGAATGCGGCCGATTCTGACCGCGACCCCCGCCTCTCGCCGTCCTCCCCTTTTCAGCTCACGCGCCGCAGCCGTTGCGCCGGATGCTGTCGGTACAGACACGCGAGCTGGGCGTACAGGTCGGGGTGCTCTTCCTCGAGATCGATCGGCACCGTGAAGAAGCATTCGCTGGCGACGGCGAAGAACTCTGCCGGGCTCTCGGCGCCGTAGCCGTCGATCACACCCTCGCGTCCGGCCGCCACGTCCGCGCAAAGCCGCTCGTACTCGGCCTTCATCACGCGCGACCAGTCCGCGTACATCGACGAATCGGAAAGCACCGGCATGCCCTCCGCTTCAGGCAGCTCCGCGTCGAGCTGGTGGGCAAACTCGTGGACGATCACGCTGTAGCCGTCCTCGGGCGCCAGCACGTCGTCGCAGACGTCGTGCCACGAGAGCACGATCGAGCCCTCGGCCCACGACTCGCCGATGCGCTGCTCGGCCGCCTCCGTGACGACGCCGCCCGGCCCGTGACGCGCAACCGGGGCCGTGTAGCTGTCCGGGTACAGCAGCACCGAGGAGAGCAGCGGGAAGAAGTCCGTCTCTCGGCCGAGGATCAGCAGGCACGCGTGGCCCGCGATCGTGACGCGCATCTCTTCGGTGATCTCGAGCCCGCCGCACCCCTCGAAGTGCTTCTCGCGCAAGAACACCTGTACGAGCCCCTCGAGCGCCATGCGCTCGGGGGAGTCCAGGAGGTCGTAGTAGGGAACGCCCGTTTCGAGGAGGAGGCGCTTGCCCGGATCGAGCGGCCGGGCCCTAAGCCTGGCCCGACGCCGATTCTTGAAGCCGAACATTCCTACGCAACGACACGCCGAGGCGCCGACGCGCCGGGTACCGGCGTCAGGCCGCGGCGGCCTTGCGAAGCTGGCGTTTCAGATTGCGGATCTTGCGCCGGATCTTCTTCAGGGCGACGCCGTCCTTGGCCTCGATGACCCCGGCCCGCTTTGCCTTGAGCGCGTGAATCTCAGCCTTGGCGGCCGCTCTGGCCGGGTCGACGGTTTCCTTCGGCGTCGCAGCCGACGCCTGCGCGGCGGCAGCGGGCGCGGCTGCCCGTGCGTCCTTCTCTTCGGTCCCTTCGGTAGATTCTTCGTCTGCCATGAGTGCTCCTGTCGTTGCCCACGCGGTCTGACACCGCGGGCGCGCGAGACTAGCACGCACCGACGTTCCAGTGGAACCTCGCGTCGTCGCCCGATCCGTACCCCGCCGTTGCCGGACGCGGGGTCAGCGTGTAGACGTGTCGGCGGCAGGAGCCAGAAGGGCTTCCAGGCCACACGTGAGCAGAGGGAGGAGCGACGGTATGGGCGACGGCAACGTGAGATTCGAAATCAGCAGGACCGACTACACGAAGACGCGGTTCCTCGAAACACCGACCTCGGCGCTCGGTGACGGCGAGGTGCGTTTCGCCGTGGAGCGGTTCGCGCTCACCGCCAACACCACCACCTACGCGCTCGTCGGCGACATGCTCGGTTACTGGGACTTCTTCCCGACCGACGAAGGTTGGGGACGCGTTCCGGCCATCGGCTGGGGGCGGATCGTCGAGTCAGCCCATCCCGACGTGTCCACCGGCGGCCTCTATTTCGGGTGGTTTCCGATGTCGCGAACGATCGACATGACCGTCTCCGGCCTCCCCGACGGAGTCCGCGACGACGGCAAGCACCGCGCCGCCCACGCGCCCGTGTACCGCACCTACACGGCAACCGAGTTCGACCCGTTCCACGAACCGGGCGAGGACGCCGAGAATCGCCACGCCCTGCTGCGCGGCCTGTTCATCACCGGGTTCCTCGCCGACGACTTCTTCGCCGACAGCGGCTACTACGGCGCGTCGCGTGTCATCGTGATGTCGGCCTCGAGCAAGACTGCCATCAGCTTCGCTCAGCGGGCAGCCTTGCGCGATGTCGAGGTCGTGGGGCTCACATCGACACGCAATGCCGGCTTCGTACGCAGCCTCGGGTGCTACGCCGGCGTCCTCGAGTACGACGCGATCGCATCGCTCCCGGCCGACATCGATACCGTCCTGATCGACATGGCCGGCAACGCCACCGTACTCGCGAGAGTGCACGACCATCTCGGCGCCCGGCTTCGCTACTCAATGACGGTCGGCATGAGCCATGCCGGCGCGGCACCGCACGCTCCGCCCACGAAAGGCCCTACCCCCGAGCTGTTCTTCGCACCCGGGCAGATCGAGAAACGGATCGAGAGCTGGGGCATCGACGGATACCGGGAACGCGTCAACGGCGCGCTGCGGGAGTTCGTCGGCGCAAGCCGCGACTGGCTCGAGGTGACACGGTCGAGCGGGCCGCAGGCCGCGGAGAACATCTGGCTCGACACGCTGGCCGGGAAGGTAGCGCCGAGCGTGGGACACATCGTTTCCGTTTGATCGCTTCGATTTGACGACCGGCGTGAACCGCTCGACTCCGGTCCACGTCGGCGCAATCCGTTCTTCTCGAGCCGCCATTTCAGCAGATCGATCCGGTCCTGCCCGAAGAACGGCTCACCTTCGAAGACCATCGTCGGCACGCCCCAGTGGCCAGCCTTGTCGAGCGCCTCCTGGTTGTGCGCGATCACGCCGTCGAGACGATCGGCTTGTGAGTGTGCGGCCGCGTCCAGCTCGGCGAGATCGAGGCCGGCGCGCTCGGATGCGCGCGCGAGGTGGTCGCCCTGATCCCAACCCTCCACGGTTCCATCCCAGATGATTCGAGAGACCTCGTCGATGAATTCGAGGCCGTGTCCGCGCTCCGCAGCCGCGACACCGAGACGCGTGAGGCGGTAGATGTAGGGCTGCTCGGCGGCGACCTCTCGGGACGCGAAATCCTGCACGATCGGATCCGGGCGGGGCCAGTCGATCTTCATATCGAGGTACTCCGCCAGTCGCACGACGTCGTTCAGCAGATACGGTGGCCACAGCGGGTTGACCGTCTTGAAGAAATCATCGATGCGCACGGCGATCGGCAAGACCGGCCGAACGTCGACATCCACGTCGTACTCCCGCGCAAGCGCACGAAGGCGCGGGGTCGCGAGGTAGGAGTACGGGCTGCGGAATGACCAGAACACGTCGAAATGAAGGCGCATGGGCCGAATCGTTCCACGAGGGCACCGATAACCCCAGGACGAGCAACGAATCCGGACGACAATCGTCGCCGTACGGACGGCGCCGATTGTTCTGCGCGGCGCGTGTAGTAAACGAAGACATGGACCCGATCTCCCTCTATCAGTTCGAGCTGTGCCCCTACTGCCACAAGGTGAAGGCCGCGATGGACACGAAGGGCCTTCCCTACCGTAAGATCGAGGTGAACCCCTACACGAAGAAAGAGCTCCCGGAGCTCGCCGAGGGCACCCTACGCAAGGTCCCGGTCGTGCAGTACAACGGCGACACGGTGCAGGACTCGACGACGATCCTCGCCCACCTCGAGGAGCACTTCCCCGACCGAACGCCACTGCTTCCAAAGGATGCGACGCAGCGCGCGAAGGCTCACGAGATCGAGGCGTGGGTCGATGACGATCTCACACACGTTCTACCCACGGTCATCTACGGAACGTGGGGAGAAGCGGTGAAGGCGGCGCAAGTGACGGCGCGAACCTCGAACTTCGGACCGTTGCACAATCTCATGGTGCGCGCGGGCGGCTCGCTGATCATGCACCAGATCGCCAAGCGGATCGTCAAGAAGCGCGGGGGCGGCGATCCCCACGCCATGCTGGCCGCCGAGCTCGACAAGCTCGAGACTTGGCTCGGAGAGAACGACTTCGTGTGCGGAACGGAGGTCTCGCTCGGTGACGTGGCCGCCCACGGCGCGCTGACCTGCATCAAGGAGTTCCCCGCGTTCGATCGCGTGACCGAGCGTCCGCGGCTCGCCGCGTGGTACGACCGTGTCCAGGCGGTGCGCGACGCGAATCGCGCGCGCTGAGCCGCGCACTGCCCCGCAACCCTCCCCGGCTCCGTGACCGCGCGTCAGATCAACAAGCGTAAAGTCCTCGAAGCCTTGCACGCCCGCGTGCAGGAGACGCTGGTCACGCTCACAGCGTCGCAGAAAACCATCCAGTCGGGCGCCGTCCACGAGGAAACGCGCCAGGAAGACCCCAAGGACACGCGCGCGATCGAGGCCGGCTACCTCGCCCGCGGCCTCGCCGAGCGCGTGGAGACTCTGAAGGAGACGATCGCCGCCCTCCGGGCTCTGCGGCTGAGGTCTTTCGGCCCGGAGGATCCGGTCGCATTGACGGCGATCGTTGCCCTCGTGACGCTGGACGTTCCTGATGCCGAGGAAACCCTCTACTTCCTCGTGCCTTCGGCCGGCGGCGAGCGGCTCGTGATCGACGATGTGACACTGCATTCCGTCACGCCGAGCTCGCCGGTCGGCCGCGAGCTTGTCGGCCGGACCGTCGACGACGAGGTCGAGGTCGAGTTGCCGGGCGGTCTGCGAAAGGCGACCATCGCGTGGGCCCTCTAGCCTTATTGAGGAACGCCGGACCGAGCCGGAAAGTGAGATTCGCGCCGACACCGTCGTTCGACTTCGGCTGCGGAACTCCAGTAAATCAGCCGTCGTCCATGGCATCCCCCGCATACGACGCGAAGTACCGGAAGTACGACGACGCGCCCGGGCGCGTCGTCCCCTGCCCGCTGCTATCGCCCGATCCGTCCAACGCCACGCTGGCAGCTGACCGATGCGAGGGCTCGCTGGTCGTCGGTGACGAACAGTACGAGCCGTGGGGAACTCCGCACGGCGGCGTGATCGCCGAGCTGGCCGAGCGCTGCATGGCGGGCCAGTCGATCCTCGCGGCCGGGCTCGACTTCGATGCGCGCCCCGTCACCAGCAGCTGCCAGTTCCGTCGCCGCTGGAGGCGGGGCGGACAGCTGCACTGGTCGCCCACCGTGATCGCCACGGCCGACATCGAGCGAGCCGGCGGCAAGCTCTGCTTCGTCCAGGCGCGCCTCTCGATGGCTGACGACGTCGTGACGGAAACCACCGGGACTTTTCTCGCGCTGCCGCGCATGGACGGCTGGGACGGTACCGAGGAGGAGCGTGTTCGAGCCTACCTCATCGATCTCCCGGCACCCGCAAGCCTCCAGCTTCCCGTGCACCGGCCGGGCTGGAGCGCGGGCCGGATCGAGGGTTACTTCGAGTCTCCGCCCGCCTCGCTCCACGTTGCGCTCGACGAGGCGATGGCGGCCGCGGCGAACACGGTCCGCGGAGATGCCCACGGCGACGAGATCCCGGAGGACTTCTTGCTGGCCGACATGGACCTCACGCTCATCGGCGGCGGGTCGGCGATGGACGACGGGATCGAGTACGAGTCGACCATCCGACGGGGAGGCAACGGAAGGGACGGCTTCGCCACGGCGCGACTCGTGCTGAAAGGTCGCGTGCTCGCGTACAGCCGCGGGCGGGCCGTCTTCCTTCACGGCGGACCGTCAGGCCGGCCGCCAGTTGACTAACCACCGCGGCCGGGCGAACTAGCCGCCGGCGGCGACCGCGTTATGCGATGGCATGCCGAGCGAAGCGAGCTGCCGGTGATCAAGCGATGAGCAAACCGAAGAACGTACTGGGAACCGACCTCGAGACCTGCTCGCTCGAGCCGGAGACCGGCTTCTATCGCGACGGTTGCTGCCGGGTCGGTCCGGAAGACATCGGCGTGCACGCCGTCTGCACCCAGATGACGGCTGAGTTCCTCGAATTCTCGAAGGCCCGCGGCAACGACCTCAGCACGCCTCGACCCGAGCTCGGCTTCGACGGCATCCGGCCCGGCGACCGCTGGTGCCTGTGCGCCGCCCGATGGCAGGAGGCGCTGGAGGCCGGGATGGCGCCTCTGGTGGTGCTGAGCGCGACCGATGCGGCTGCGCTCGAGATCATCTCGCTCGACGACCTCAAGCGCCAGGCTCTCGATCTCGTGTAGCCCGCCTTGACTCAAGACCGCACGCGCACGCGTACTTCCCGCATGCAGTTCGGAATCGCGTTCCCCTCCTACATCGACGCGTGGCGTGAAGCCGAGATCGCCGAGGCGAACGGTTTCTCGCACGCGTGGTTCTACGACACCCAGCTGCTGTGCTCCGACGTCTACGCCACGATGGCGCTGGCGGCCGAGCACACTCAGAAAATGATTCTCGGCACGCTGGTCGCGATTCCGAGCAACCGCATCGCGCCGGTCACCGCCACCGCCGTGGCAACGATCAACGCGCTGGCGCCCGGGCGCGTGGTTCTCGGTCTCGGCACCGGGTTCACCGGCCGCAACACGATGGGAATGCCGGCCGTGCCGGTGTCGGAGCTGGAGCGCTACGCGCAACAGGTCCGCGGCCTGCTCGCAGGCGAGGACGTCCTGTTCAAGCAGGGGAAGTACGAACGCTGGATCCGACTGCTCCACTCACGAACCGAGAAGCCGCGTACGGTGAACCTCGACGACCCCATCGAGATCCACAAGCAGCAGCACGCGGGCGATGGTAGTGGCGCGAGCCCGACCCGTGCCTTCGGTCCGGCAATCCGTGCGTCGGACGGAGATCCATTCGTCGGTCCGGGCCCATCCGGGGTCCAGGCGCTACGCTCCGTCCATG
>SPBQ01000083.1 GCA_004525875.1 Myxococcales bacterium | reverse complement strand
GTCGAATCGATCACGCTCGACCTCGCCGGGCTCTCGATCCGGGGCAGCGGCGTGGGCATCGGCATTCGGGTGCGCCGCGGCGGCTGCGACGGCAGCGTCATCACGGGTGGAGCCACCGAGGAGCGCGGCACGATCGCGGGATTCGGCACTGGCATTCGCGCTCACACGCCGCAGGCGCTGCGAAGGCTCGAGCGAGTGGTGCTACGCGACAACGAGCTCGACGGGCTCTGGCTGCGCACCGCCGGCACGATGGTGCTCGACGTCGTCGCGGTGGACAACGGCGAGGACGGCATCGAGCTGCACGGCGACGGTGGCCGGCTGGTCGGCGTGACGGCCTCGGGCAATCGCGAGTCGGGGATCCGCATGGCCGCAAACGGAGTCATCGTGGACGGCAGTGTAACGGCCAATGGTCAGCATGGTCTGGTGGCGCACGGTGCGCGCAACGACGTCTCGGGCCTGATCGCGAGCGACAACGGCGGGCACGGCGCGCTGATCGTGGGGGTGGCAAACCGTAGCGACGGCATCGTCGCGGAGAACAACGCACTCGACGGCCTGCGCATCGGCCAGGGCGGAGCCGCCATGGCGGGAGGACAGGACAGATGACGAGACTCTTCACCATTCGCGCCGTCTCGACCATCACGGCGCTGCTCATGACGACCGTGCTCGTACCAGCGACAGCCTCGGCGCTCATCACGGCGAACGACGCCGACGACGTCTGCCCGCCCGCGACCGACCCTGCGTCATCTCCGAGGTCGTCGAGGTCTTCGGCACGCTCGATTTCGGGTTGCGCACCGTGCGCGTGACGGGCGGCGGGCGGCTGCGCGGCCAGCCCGACATGATCCTTCTGTGCGGCGAGCTGGTCGTCGACGTCGGTGGCGGAACGTCGGGCCCGGTCATCGAGGCCGTCGGCGACGGTGAGTTCGTGAGCATCACCGCGCGCCGGGCCTGCTCGGGCGACGGCACCTCGCCCTGTACCAGCGACGCGAGCTGCAGCGGCGCCGGGCTGGGAACCTGCTCGCTGGGTAGCGGCACGGTGTCGATCGACGGGCGCGTGAGCGCGACGGGCTCCTCGGGCGGCAGCGTCTTGATCCAGGGCGCGGGCGACGTATCGGTCTTGCGCACGGTCAACGTCAGCGGAATGGGAATCGAGGGCTGGGGCGGCTCGGCGGACGTGCGCTCGACGTTCGGCTCGGTGACCATCGGCGGCTCGATCAAGAGTACGCCCGGAGCCGGCCAGTACTACGGCCTGGCCGGCAGCCCCGGCGAGGTCGAGCTGCGAGCGGGCCTCGACGTCATCCTCACCGAGCAGATCCAGGCAAACGGAGGCGGCGGCGAGGGCACGGTCCGGATCGAGGCGGGCCGCGACTGCATCGCACGGGCCGGCATCAACGTCGATGCTGGAGCCATGGCGTGGGCCCACGGTGGCGACATCCGCGTCTACGCCGACGGCGACATAACGCTCGAGCCCTCCGGCGGCCAGCTCGTCACACGTTTTCGCAGCGACGGCGGAGGGATTCGCTACTTCTACGGCTACGGCGGCGCGTACGAATGGCAGTCGGGATACGGCGGCTACAATTTCTTGAACGGCGGAAACATCACGATCCAGCAGAACACGTTCCTCGAGTCGCAGGGCGGCCCCGGCTACGGGCCCGGCGGTGGCCTGTA
Organism: Myxococcales bacterium; assembly: GCA_004525875.1. The sequence continues at coordinate 6,639 of SPBQ01000083.1, read as the reverse complement.
CTTGAACGCTTCCGAGACGATCACGGTCGACGGCCAGATCATCGCACAGGCGATCGGCCCCCAAGGCGGCGTCGGCGGCCGCGTCGAGCTGCTCGCGCAGGACGGCGTCAGCATCGGCCAGACGGGACAGGTCTTCGTGCAATCACCGTTTGCCGGCGGCGAGGTCATCATCAGCACGAACGGCACCACCAGCATCTACGGTGTGATCAACGTGCGCGGCACCGAGCCGCCCGGCGAGTACTCGTACGCGTCGAGCGGAAGGGTCGACATTTCGGGCGACACCAACGTGATCATAGGAGGCTCGATCGTTGGCGGCGGCGTCGAGCGCGGCGATCACGTTAGCCTCGATGTGTGCCGTCTCACCGTTACGAAGAACGGCAAGATCGACCTCGTCCAGGGACAGTCGGACAGCCGGCCCCCCATCTTGCTCACCATCCGCGAGAGCATGACTGCCGAAGACAACAGCAAGCTCCTCACCGAGCCCGAAGCGCGCTTCGAGATCCGCTACCGCGACCCGAACAAGGTGCCGGTCCTCGAGGGAGACCTCGCGCCCGCACCACTCCTGATCGTCGACCCCTCGCTCACCGGCTGCCCGGTGTGTGGCAATACCGAGATCGACCAGGGCGAGAGCTGCGACGACGGCAACACGACCTCCGGCGACGGCTGCCGCGACGACTGCCAGGCCGAGCTCTGCATCGCGCAGACGCCCGGCTTCCCGGGCGTGTCGCTGTGCGATGACGGCGATGCCTGCACCGCCGACGTCTGCGACCCGGTAGCCGGCTGCTCGAACCCGATCTCCTGCGAGGAAGGCGTCGCGTGCACGGTGGATGTCTGCGTCGCCGGCAGCTGCGAGCACACGCCGGATGATACGCTGTGCGAGGACGCCAACGACTGCACGATAGATGTCTGCGACGCCGCCTCCGGCTGCGGGCATACCGGACTCACCGGCGATCCCTGCGAGGACGGCGACATGTGCACGGTCACTGGCACCTGCCAGAGCGGTAGCTGCGTGGTAACCGACGTGAGCCTCACCGAGAACCACAAGATCACGGCCAAGCTGAAGGCCGGCGCCGCCAACGACCTGCTCAAGGTGAAGCTCGACATGCCGTGCGCCGATTTCGCCGCCGACCCGAGCGTGAGCGGCGCAACTCTGGAGCTGTTCGACGAGAACGACGCCTCGATCTACGCCGCCACCCTCGGTGCCGCCGACTGGGTCGACAAGCGCGGTGACGGCCGCCAGTTCACGTTCGCCGACACGCAGGGTCCCTCGGGTCCGGCCAACGGTGTGACGAAGGCCAAGATCAAGCGAATCGACAAGAAGGGCGTGGCCCGCACCGTGGTGACGATGAAAGGCTCCGAGATCCCCGGCGCCGCGAACCAGCTGCACATGAGCCTGTCGTTGCTGTTCGGGCTCGACCCGGCTACCGACGACTGCCTCAGCGCGCGGCGGGTGCCTTGCAAGGTGAGCGCTACGCGGACGAGCTGTCGCTGAGCGGTCCTGGCCTCGAAGCTACGTCGGCGAGCGTTCCGTCAACGCAACGACCGGCGGCCACAGCTCCTCGCCACGCAGCACTGCGACTGCGCGGAGCTAGTTGCCAAAAGACGCCGGCCGTGTAGATTCGGCTTCATGAACCGACGACAGCGTCGCGGCCCCCTCGCGAGGCTCATCGCGCTTCCGCTCGCCGCAAGCCTGATACCCGGCTGTTTATACACGGGTACGGTCAACCGGCCGATCGCCCACGCGACCCCCTCCTACGGCTACCGCCCGAGTAATTCCGACGCGTTTCGCGCTCGGGGCGGGATCACTCTGTATCTCGCGTTCTCGGGCGGCGGCACGCGGGCGGCCGCGCTAGCCTACGGCGTGCTGGCCGCGCTGCGCGACACCGCGGTCGTGATCGACGGCAAGCGCGTGCGGCTGATCGACGAGGTCGACACGGTGAGCGGGGTCTCGGGCGGAAGCTTTCCGGCGACATACTACGGGCTGTTCGGCGACCGCATCTTCGAGGAGTTCGAGCCGCGCTTCCTGCGACGCAACATCCAGGGAACCCTCGTGAGTAAGATTCTGATGCCATGGAACCTCATCGCGCTGATGACCCCGTGGCTCAGCCGCAGCGACATCGCCAAGACGATCTACGACAAGACCGTGTTCGACCAGGCAACGTTCGACACCCTGCTGCAAGCGCGGGGCCCCAGGGTCTACGTCAATGCGACCGACCTGTCTTCCGGCGAACGCTTCGTCTTCAACCAGGGCTACTTCGACGTGATCTGCTCGGATCTGGGCTCACTGCCCGTGGCGTCCGCGGTCGCGGCGTCCTCCGCCGTCCCGGGGCTGCTCTCGCCCGTGAGCCTGCGCAACTATGCCGGGGCGTGCGGCTTCGAGCTGCCGGAGGTCATGCGCGATGGTCTCGCCACACGCCGCACCGACCCGCGTCGCTACCGGGCCGTGGCCGGATTCGCCGGCCTCGGCGACTCGAACAAGCGCTACCTCCACCTCATCGACGGCGGCATCTCGGACAATCTCGGACTTCGCGCCGCCCTCGACACGGTCTCGGCGGCCGGCGGACTGGTAGAGCTCGCCAAGCTGATGAGCGCCGACATCCCTCCCCAGCTCGTCATCATCTCGGTCAACGCCGAGACCGATCCGCCGAGCAAGCTCGACCTGAGCGCGGCCGCACCGTCGTTCGCCGCGGTGATGAACGCGGTGTCCGGCTCGCAGATTCGTCGCTACAACTTCGAGACGCTCGTCCTGGTGCGCGAGGCGATGGAGCTCTGGGCGTACGAGGCGAGGCGCGCGGGCGTGGACACGGCAGCCCACATGGTCGAGGTCAGCTTCGACAACGTCGAGGACGAGAAGGAGCGGCGAGCGCTGAAGTCGATTCCGACCAGCTTCAAGCTCAGCGACGGCGACGTCGACCAGCTGATTGCCGCCGGCCGCGAACTGCTGATGGCGTCGCCGGACTTCCAGGAGCTGCTACGAGCGCTGCGCTGATCGGTTTCCGAGCGCACGGGCAGACGTGGTGCCTCCGAAGCACATCGGAGATCCTCGCGCTGGACACGCAACGACCGTCAACGGGAGGAGGTCCCACGGATGGAACGATCCATCGGATGCGGTATTCATGGAGTGAGCATCACGATCGCCGTCGTTTCGTGGACAGGCGACGGATAGCCGGCATGAGGCGCGATTTCGGCCGGCGGCCGGACGTCCGACGAGGCACGAACTGAATTGCTGGGTGTAAGAGTGGCAGTGTCAATGCCAGCGACCGGCCGGCAGACCACCGACAGCCACTTGACCTGAAACACGCGATTACGTAACGCTAGCGAGCGTCAGCGATGCGGCCGTCTCGACCGACTCCGGCCGTGCCCACCTACGCCATGCCACGCACGTACCCAAACGAGAACGTTGCCCAGGAACTCGCCGCCAGGGGCGAGGAGCGACCCGCCAGCGCTTGGACCTGCTCTCGTTACTCAAACTCAGCGACTGTAGGTCGTCGAAATCGTTGGGACCGGCAGGCTCGCTTCTTTTTTTCTGCGCGTCCTAGCAGAGGCTTCCGATGCCTGATTCATCCCTGAAGAAGACGTCGCTTCTCTACATCGTTCTGGCGTGTTCGCTTGCCCTGAACGTCGTGCTGCTGCTGCGCCGCGGCCCGTCGGAAGAGCCCCAAGGCGTTTCGACCGCCGAAACCCCGGATCCGGCTTCCACCGTCGAGGATGCTCCGGCCCAAGGGGCGCAGCCGACGTCCGACGCCGCCCTCGAAGCGGTCGGGCAACCCGCTCCTGGCGAACCGATACCCGGCGACGCGTCGGCAGTGGAGTGGACGGTCATCAGCGGCAAGGTGGAGCATTCCCTGGCCCGCACCTTCCAGCGCGAGGCCGACGAGGACGGAGATGCGCTGACCAGCGTGTTCAGCCGCCTCTTCGTCTGGGACCTGGACATGAGGCGGGACCTCCTTGCAGGCGACACCATCGCCGTCGTTTGGCGCAAAGGACCCGATGGGCTGCCCGAGATCGCGGCGGCCGCCCTGCACTCGAGCAAGCTCGGCCGGACCCTGACCACCTACCGCTGGCAGGCCCCGGGTGATCCCTTTCCGAGCTACTGGCATCTCGACGGGACCGAGGTGCCCCTTCGCCTGAAGGACGGTCCCATCGCGCAGTACGAGCAGGTCACCAGCTTGCTGAAGGACCGTCCGACGCACAAAGGCATGGACTTCAAGACGCCCGTGGGGACCGAGGTCACCGCGCCCCGCGCGGGGACGGTGACCCGCGCAAACTGGAACTGGAAGGCGAACGGCAACTGCATCGAGATCCGTTACGACGACGGCGTGATCGCCAAGTTCCTGCATCTCAACGAGAACCGTGTGAAGCAGGGCGATCGGGTCCGTGTCGGCCAGGTGATCGCGCTCACCGGCAACACCGGGCACTCGACAGCGCCGCACCTGCATTACCAGCTCGACCGCGGCGACAAGACCATCGATCCTCTCGAATACCACGGCACTGTTCGGCGCTCGCTAGATGCCGACCAGGCGGCGGCGCTGCGGCGCGACGTCGCAGCCTTCGAGAAGATGCTCGACGACACGGCCGGGAGATAAGTAGATCGCCCTCGCCGGCCCAACGCCGTCCATCCTGGCTCAAGCCTGGCTCAAGCCACCGGCACGAAGGACGCTGCCGCAGTCGGTATCCTCGAGTGCAACCGCGACGACTTCCGCGCGCTGATCGAAGAGCCGTTGAGCTAGCGGTCCGTTGAAGAACCCCGGACCGACGGACAGTCGGTATCGGGCGCGTTTTCGGCCGCGGGCTGAACGTCCGGTAAGGCACGAATTGTGAGCTAGGAGGTTGCGAGCCCTCTCATGCGGAACCGATTGCGGAACCGATGTTTGCGATAGCGAAGCGATCCGATGTTCATCGACGCAGTCTGCCGACGTGACCGTTGAAGTGACAGTGCCATGATACGGGTGAAACCAGGTATTGAGGAGCGACAGCGTCCGCTACGCGATCGAGGACATGACGATGGAGCGGAACGTCGTGATGCGCACGCCCACGAAGGTGTGAGCTGATGACCCGCATGATCGGGTGGCCAGCGCTCCTCATCGCGGTCGTCGGCGCTCTCCACGTCGCCAGCGGCTGCGATCACGCCGAGCGGGCGGACCGCGACCGGCCGCGCGACACGGTGTGCCCCGACTGCAACGTCCTGCTCATCTCGATGGACACGCTGCGCGCCGACCACGTCGGCGCCTACGGCTACGAACGCCCGACCACGCCCACCATCGATGCTCTGGCCGCGCGCGGCGTCGTGTTCGAGAACGCGATCAGCCAGTCGTCGTGGACGCGGCCTGCCCACATGTCGATGTTCACCGGCCTCTATCCGGCCGAGCACGGCTTCATCGCACTCGTCAACCGTGGGCGGCTTGCCGATGACGTCCCGACACTCGCCTCCACGCTCGGCGACCACGGCTACACGACGGCGGCCTTCACCGGCGGCGTGAACGTCTCGCCGGCGTTCGGCTTCGACCGCGGCTTCGATCTGTACCGCACCAACGGGCGGCTGTACCGCAACAGCATGGAGGAGCTCGGCTGGTGGCTGGAGCAGAACCGCGACGAGAAGCTCTTCGTGTTCTTCCACGGCTATGACCCGCACACGCCCTACCACTCGGATCCGATCGCGCGCGAGGCGATGGGGCTCACCGGGGCGCCGCCCGGCAAGGGCTTCCGTCGCGCGTGCGAGAAGGGCAAGCCCGGCCCGAGGCTGCGTCGCTACGTCGACGAGTACGACGCTGCCATCCGCCGCGGCGACCGCTACGTCGAGAAGCTTCTCGCGCGCATGGACGAGCTCGGATTGCTCGAACACACGCTGATCGTCTTCACCTCGGACCATGGCGAGGAGTTCCTCGAGCATGGGCGGTGCTTCCACCTCTCCTCGCTCTATCGTGAGGTGCTGCACGTGCCGCTCATCATCGCGGGCGCTGGAATCGACGAGCCGCGACGGATCGCCGAGCTGGTACCCGCCTCGGTCGGGATCGGCCCCACGATCCTGCAGCTGGTTGGAATCGCGGACCACCAGCTTCCTGGCCCATCGCTCGCGCCCGCCGTCCGCGGAGCGCCGCTGGGGCTCGGCCCCGTCCAGAGCGAGACGTCGCGGCACGGCGACACCGGGCGCGGCGACGGTCACGTACGCTCCCTCACCACCGCTGATGCCAAGCTCGTCCACTTCGTGACGAAGGACGAGGCTGTGTGGTTCGACCTGGCCGGCGATCCGCTCGAGAGCACGCCTCTCACCGACGCTGCCGAGCTCGCCCGGCTGCAAGCCCTCCTCGATCGCTGGCTGTTGGAGCATCCGCGCCAGCCCGTGACCGTGGGCGCGGTGGCGGCCGAGAAACGCGAGATCGACCGGCAGCTCAAGGCCCTCGGCTACGTCGACTGAGCCGGAATACGTCGCGGTTCGTCCCGAAAGCGCCACCTCGTTCTCGGCGCGGCAATCTACGACTTTGACAGTACCGACGGTGCTTTGGTAACGTCGCGCTGAGTGCTGTTCGCCCCAGTCAGACGCAGATCGTGGGGGCCGCTGCTCCGCGCGCTCGTGCCGATGGCCGCATCGGCCGTCGCACTGCTGACTTCGATCCTCTTACATGGCGCCGCGTCCGCGGC
>SPBQ01000266.1 GCA_004525875.1 Myxococcales bacterium | reverse complement strand
TCGCCTTGATGGCGTCGCTCTCGAAGCGTTACGAGAACGTCCACGTCGCCCACGCCGAGATCGATGGTCGAGTCGTCAGCAGAGTTCGAATCGGGCCTTTTCCGGAGAGCTCGCGGGTCGCCGAGATCGAGGCGGACCTGCTCCGTCTCGGCCATTCCCCACTGCGAATCCTGACCCAAAGCTCGCCGGGTCGAGCGATGAGCGGGTCCAACGAAACCGTTCCTTCCGGATAGCCACCGGGCGACCGGCGCGTCGTCCGGTCACGCGCCCGATCACTCGCGCGCGTTCTCGACCGCCAGCCGATCACGGCGGCCCGCCAACACCGTCGCCGTGATTGGGTAACGTGCTGTTGAACGTCAGCGCGGGGGTTACGCCCGTGCGACACCGCTGATCCGATGCGATCGCACCCTACGGCGACGCGCTCATCCCAGGGAGACGATCGTCGCGACGGCTTCGCTTTCGGTCAGTGTGACGTCAGCGCTCGAGAGATCCTCTTCGACCATAGCGACGTCGAGAAAATAGAACGTCAGCGTCAACAGGAGAATCGAGGCTCCGAACATCTCGAGACCTTCTTCGAGCGCCACGTTGCGTGAGCGCTCCGTGACGAGAATGCGCTCGAGCGTGTTGGCTCCGAACCAGCACCCGGCTCCGAGAAGGGCTCCCGCGGCGAATCGCGGCTCGCTCCGAGCCGAGAGGCACACGTATGCGAGCATGGGCACAACGCCGAGCGCGTACGGGACGCTCCACCACAGACTTTCGTGGATCGGCACGAACGGTATCGCGGTCGAGAGGAACTGGCCCGCAACCTCGTGCAGCCCCGCGGTCTCGTCGATCGCGATCACAAAGAGCACGAGTGCGGCACACGACCAGACCCGGACAACCGAGCTATCGCGATCGGTCGATTCATGAGCCCAGGCCGTGAGCAGACAGACGACGGCGAGCGTCGCCTCGTCGTCGAGATCGAAGCCTCCAATGTGCCCGTCGAGCGTTGCGGCGGCGGCCGACGCGAACAGATCGGTAACGACGAAGTGCATCCCGACGAGCACGAGCTCTATCGAGACGAACACGAAGAACGTCCGCACCGCTAGCTCGCGCGGCTCGCTCGCGAGGCCGCACAGCGCATGGAGGAAGCGCCGACGCGGCGCAGGCTGATTTGACCAATACATGGGTTTCGGCGTGACATGCCCGCTCAACGACGACACGCCGGTACCACTGTAGGAGTGTGAGCGCCGGACTGGTAGCTCGTGCACGGAGAAGATCACCGGAACGGGGTTTTTCGCTGCAACCCCGCAGCGGAGGTCATTCGCTGCGCGTTGCGTGATGCGTGGGGACCACATCCCATCTCCGTGATCTCGTGTTCCGTGCATCCGCACGGGCGACGCTTCGCCTCCCCAAAACCGTGGTGGTTCGGTTCCGGCGCCGTCGCCAATGGCTGGATCTTCATTCTCAGCGCGGCCATCGGCGGTGTGACATGCAACCCGGAACGCACGCATGCTCCTCCAGGTCGTACATCCATCGTGCCAAACGCGGCAGCTCTCAGGCGACCCGCTGCCGGTATGTGCCCCGTGCTCGCGGCGTTCTACGTACATATGCGCGAGTATTCGCACATGCTTGATGGGTCGGTTCGCGCGTCCATCCCCGACCCGCGCCGCAAGTCGGCCGCACGACAGTGTTACTCGCATTGCGAGTCGAAACGCGGCGGCATCGACTTTTTGGCTGACTTATCAGTAAGATAGGTCGCGTCGGGCCGGACCCCGAACGAGAGTACTGTGAGTACTCTCAGACTTCGGCGTAACGTCCACGGTAGATCGAGAGGGATACCCCGTCCCCCATGTGCGTCGGCTGCTCGTCGCCGAGACACCGCTCTCGGCGCGCGATCGCCGTAAGTAGAAACACGCACCCGGCGCTGTTCTGTTGGAGACTATCCTCGCCCGGCGACCTGTCACACCAACAACTCGTCAGCCTGACCTGGGTTGATGTGCGCAGTAGAGGCACGGCTCTGGATGAAACAAATGTGTTCGAGAATCATTCGAGAGTTGCACTACTACACTCAGATCTGAACGAAGTGTTCACAATTTTCCTCACTGAAAATCGCGGCGCGCGCTACTCGTGATTAACGCTTCGCAAGCGAAATCGGTGAACGTGCGCAGTCGCAGTCGTGTCGTAGTTACGACATTAGATAGAAACTCGTCAGGATTCGTTGACTCGTAATGTTCAATGTTGTTAAGGAAGGGTAACTCCCACCCCAGCGACAAGTGCGCCGAGTTCCGCAGAGATAGACTCTACTGAACGACGACGCCGCTGGGAGCGGGAAAGGGCTCCTAGGGGGGTCCCGATGAGGACTGGCAACCGGTGACGCCACCCCAGCGTACGTGATTGAACGGACGCGGGAACGGGGCGGAATCGCTCCGAGCTTTCAGGTTCGATGCTGCTTCAGCCGCCCCGCACGCTGCGAGGCAGACGGTTGTGGTTTAGAGAGGGAAGCCGGTCCCCAAAACGTGAACGAGACAGGCCGCTTCGCCAGTCGGTGAAGCCGGCCCCCACACCGTAAGGCGGAGCTATGACCACGTTGTCAGGAGCTGACGGATTCGTTTGCTCGGGAGCCTGGTACGTCCTGGAGACCAAGCGCCACTGCGAAACCCGGGCTCAGGCCTACCTGCAGTCGCAGAACATCACGGCATACCTGCCGATGACGCAGCGGTGGCCGCGTCCCGCCGTCGGAAGCTCGGTCGGACCGGTTTTTCCCGGCTACCTCTTCGTCCGACTCGACCTCCTCGCCGACCATCGCGTCGTCTCCGCGGCGCTCGGTGTGAAGAGGTTCGTAGCGTTTGGTGAGAGCGGCCCAGCTGAAGTCCCGACCGGCATCATCGAGCTGCTGCGCAGTCGCGAAGACAACACCGGCCTGGTCCAGTGCGAACTGGCGGCCACTGGCGATGCGGTCAAGATCTCGCACGGCGCCTTCAAGGATCTCTACGGTGTGGTCGGGGCGCAGCTCAGCGCACGCGAGCGCGTGATCATCCTGATGGAGCTCCTCCAGCGCGAAGTCCGCGTGGAGGTTCCAGCAAGTTGGATCCAGCGGGCCTAGTCCCGCCCGCAACGCGACCTCGACTGGCGACATCCCTTGAACCCGACCCGATCCGACCTGCGGCACAGGCTAGGCGACCAGCGGCGCCTGCACCGCCCGCGCCCGATTATGCCTGAAGAGACGCCGACGATGACCGCCGCCTCGCGAGAGAGCCCCATGAGATCTGCACGGTCCAGACACACAGAAGAAGAAATCCGCGCCATCCTCCACGAATCGACGGCGGGACTGACCGCAGCCGAGATCTGCGCACGCCACGGCATCAGCCAGCAGACCTACTATCGCTGGAAGAAGCGCCACGGTGGCGAGTCCGCGCAACGCAACAATCAACTGCGGCTGCTCGAGGACGAGAACGCCAAGCTCAAGCGAATCCTCGCGGAGAAAGAGCTGGATCTCCACTCGCTCAGGGCAGTGCTGCAAAAAAGCAGGAAGAGTTGACGAGACGGGCGTGCAACACGCCCGCGGAGACACTCCATGTACGATCCCGATCCATACGCGCGCCTGAACGTCGAGCCCGTAACAGCCTCGTGGCAAGAGGCGGTGCTGCTGATCGCTCGCCAGCGAAAGGTGGTCGTCAGTACGTTCGTGGTCGGCACGCTGCTGTTCCTGGCGCTCGCATTCCTCAAAGCGCCGGCCTACACCGCCCTCGCCCGCATCGCGCTGCGCCAGAACGTCGCGTTCACCCCGGTCTCGGACGACGCCGAGACCCCGATCGTGGCTCACGATACCGAATACCGCCAGCTGGAGCCGGCGATCAACGCCCACGTCGCGATACTCCAGAGCGGGGTCGTGATCCGCACGGCGCTCGAGGCGCTCGAGGCGCGAGAGGTGGGCGACGACGACACGGTCACGACCGGTGCCATCGCTGAGGTCCTGAAGCTCGTGCGGCGCACGCAATCGTGGCCGGGACGCCTGTACCGGAGCTACCACTCGGTCCCAGACAAGACCGATCTCGACGCGGAGGTGGAACGCGTCCAGGTGAGCCTGGTCGTCGAACCGATCGAGAAGTCGAACCTGATCGAGGTCGCTTACACGGACGAGGATCCGCGCCGCGCGGCCACCGTCGTCAATGCCATCGTCCGCGCGTTCCTCAACCCACGCGCCCCGATCCCCGAGAACGCCGACGCGGTGCGGTTCTTCGAGGAGCAAGGCCGTCTGCTCGGCGAGAAAGCGCGTGCGGCGAAGCAGGAGCTGCGGGCGTTACTCCGAACGGAAGCGGCCGATCTTCCGTTCGAGCAAGAGAGCGATCTGAGACACGTGTGGCTCGACACTCGCACTCACCGCGACCAATCCGAGGCCGAGCTCGCCGAAATCTCGGCGCGCCACGACTCACTCGTCACGGAGATCGCTCGCTTCCCGAGCCACTTCTCGATGGCTGGCCAGGTCGAGCAG
>SPBQ01000272.1 GCA_004525875.1 Myxococcales bacterium | reverse complement strand
CTCGCGTCGCAGGCCGCCATGGTACTCGACAACGTCGTCCTGCAGGCCAAGGCCGAGGAACTGGCCGTCGCCGAGGAGCGCGCGCGTATCGCGCGCGACGTCCACGACGGCTTCGTACAGTCTCTCGCCTCGATCGATGTCGGCATCGAGGTCTGCCGCCGCCTCGCCGAGCGCGCGCCGGACAGGCTCGAACGCGAGCTCGAAGACGTCCAGCGAACCGTCAAGCAAGGCTACCGCGAGGCTCGGGTCTACCTGGAGCGACTTCGCCGGCAGGTACCCGGCGGGCCGGACGTCGGCGAGGCCGTGCGTGCCGTCGTGCGCGAATTTCGCGACCGAGGGGACGTCCAGGTGGACCTGGAAGCGGACGTATGCGACATCCCGGCTCGTACCGGTGTCGGCTTCGAGCTGCTGCAGATCGTCCGCGAGGGGCTCACCAACGTCCATCGCCACGCAGCGGCTCGGCGTGCGTCGGTATCCGTGAACGCCGAGGACGAGGAGTTCCTCCTTGTCATCAAGGACGACGGGCGCGGCTTCCCGACCGCGGCCAACAACTCAAACGACGAGCTACCACGCAGCGCCGCACCATGGTCGATACGCGAACGTGTCGACGCGCTGGGGGGAACATTGACGCTGAGGAGCCGAACTGGTCGTGGATCGGAGCTTCGCATAACCTTGCCGCGCGCGACAGGTACATGAACGCCAATAGTCAACAGATTAGAATCGCCATCGTCGACGATCACACCATGCTGCGCGAGGGGCTGCGCAAGATCCTCTCCATGGAGGACGATCTGACCGTCGTCGCCGATACCGACGATGCACGGCAGGCCGCGAACATCGTTCGAGAGACCTGACGGCGTCCGACGATCGGCGCGACCACGTCGCCGCGCTCACACAGGGCGCGCGCGGCATCATGATGAAGGACTCCGCCGCGCAAACGCTCGTGACCGCCATCCGTGCCGTCTACAACGGCCAGGCCTGGGTCGACCGCGAGATCACCGGCACTCTCCTCGAGGAGCTCGCGCATCGCGGCGGACCCGCGCAGCAGGGCACCGAGGGCCCGCAGCTCACCACACGCGAGTCGGAGGTCGTCGATCTGGTGATCTCCGGCTGCCGCAACCGAGAGATCTCCGAGCGCCTGGGCATCAGCGAGAAGACCGTCAAGGCGCATCTCAGCAATATCTTCGCGAAGCTGGGCGTGCGCGACCGACTCGAGCTGGCCATTTACGCGCTCAATCGCAAGACGTGACGCCCGGCGCAGCTTGACCCGGACGGCCTGACGCAGCAGAACGTAGCGCACCGCGCTCGCAACTGAGGCGGTCGTGGACGTGCAGCAGATGAGCGGCCTGGTCGTAGCTGGATTGTTGCCGTTCGCGGGCGCACTCGTCCTGAACGGGATCGCGCAGCCCCGCTCGCTTCGAGCGGGCGTCTTCGCGTCCGCCATCGTGGTCGCGGTCTTCGCGCTCATCGCATCAGCGACTCCGGGGTTCCTCGAACATCCGGGCTACGCGCGCTTTAGCTGGATCCCGCAACTCGGCGTGTCGTTCTCCATGCTCGCCGACGGGCTGTCGATGTTGTTCGCGCTGATCATCGCGGGGATCGGCGTCATCGTCTTCACATACGCCACCGCCTATCTCGGCCCCGACGAGAAGCGGCGTCGGTTTTTCTGCTACCTGCTGTTGTTCATGGGCGCGATGCTCGGCGTCGTGCTCTCCGCCAACCTCATCGCCCTGTTCGTGTTCTGGGAGATGACGAGCGTCTCCTCATTTCTGCTGATCGGCTACTGGCACGAACGCGAGCCCTCGCGCGCGGGTGCGCTCAAGGCCCTTGTGGTGACCTCCAGCGGCGGCCTCGCCATGCTCGTCGGCTTTGTGATGATCGGCAGCGCCTGCGGCACCTACGAGATCCCAGAGATCGTCGCGCGCAGGGCGCTGCTGGCGGCAAGCCCGTGGGCCACGCCGGCCGCCGTGCTGGTGATGCTCGGGGCCATCACGAAATCGGCCCAGATGCCGTTTCACCTGTGGCTACCCAGCGCCATGGAGGCGCCCACGCCCGTGAGCGCGTACCTGCACGCCGCGACCATGGTCAAGGCCGGCCTCTACCTGGTCGCGCGGCTGGCTCCCGTACTCTCCCCGATCGAGATCTGGACCCCGACGCTGACGACGATCGGGCTGGTCACCATGGCTTGGGGCAGTTTCATGGCCCTTCGCCAGAGCGACCTCAAAGGACTGCTCGCTTTCTCGACGGTCAGCAAGCTCGGCCTCATCATGAGCTTGCTCGCTACCGGGAGCAGCGAGGGCATGAGCGAGGGACTGCTCCACCTACTCAACCATGCGTGCTTCAAGGGTGCGTTATTCCTGCTCGTAGGAATCATCGAACATGAGACCCACACGCGCGACGTGATGAAGCTCGGCCCGCTCGCGCGGCAGATGCCGCGCACTTGGTTCCTTCTGGCCGTCGGCGCGCTGTCGATGGCGGGGATGCCCCCGCTCGGCGGCTTCGTTTCCAAGGAACTTTTCCTGGAGCACACATTACACCTCGGCACGGCTGCGGCGGCCGTCGCCATTGCCGGCTCCGCCCTTACCGCCGGCTACTGCTTCGCTCTGGCCGTCGGGCTTGCGCTCGCAAGAACCGGCCGTGACCACGCGTCAGCTCATCCTCCCCACGACCCGGGCATTGCCCTGCTATGGGGGCCGGCACTGCTCATCCTGTTGACAGTAGCGCTCGGGCTGGCGCCGCAGACTCTGGCCGGTCACCTCGTCGGCTCGGCGGCGGCCGCTGCTACGGCTGCCGCCGAGCCGACCCACCTGCACCTGGCGCTGTGGCACGGGCTTACGCCGGCCCTGGCGGACAGCTTGACGGCGCTGGGCACGGGCGCGCTCATCTACGCGTTCGGTTGGTCGCGGCGTGCGCCCAGCGCTCCGCGCTTGCTCAGCGACCGGGTCTACGACGCTTCGCTCAAAGGGCTCGAGTCGGGCGCCCGCGCGCTCACCGCCGCGTACATGAGTGGGTTACTGTGGCGTTACAACGCGGTCGTGCTCGGTGTGCTCCTCGCAGCGCTGGGGGCCGTTATCGTCGCGACCGGCATGCCGCCCGACGTGGAGTGGCCCACGCGTCAGCCGCTGATCGTCGACTACATCACGATCCTCGTCACCGGCGTCGCGGCCGTTGCCACCGTCGTCGCGCGCACCCGACTGGCCGCCATCCTCGCGCTCGGGGCTTCGGGCTACGGGCTGGCCCTGGTCTTTGTCGAGCTCGGTGCGCCTGATCTCGCGCTCACCCAGGTGATGGTCGAGACGGCAGCCACGGTGCTATTCCTGGCCGTCTTCGTCGTGCTACCGCCGTACCGTCCGCACCTGGAGCGCGGTGCTCGCCCCGTCCACCTGCTGCTGTCGGCCGGCATCTCGCTCATGCTGGTGAGGATCCTATCGGCCGCCCTGGGTTCACGTGTCGCACCGAGCATCTCCGAGTACTTCGTCGAGAAAAGCCTCCCCGAAGCCGGAGGCCACAACATCGTGAACGTGATCATCGTCGATTTCCGCGGGCTGGACACCCTCGGTGAAATTTCCGTCTTGACGGTGGCCGGCCTGGCCTGCTTCGCCGTGGTGAAGCTGGCGCGGGCGCGCACAGCGAGGTCGGCATGACGCGTTCGCCCATCCTGTCCGTCGTCAGCGGCTGGGCCGGCTCTGCGATGGTCGTCTTCGCGCTCTGGCTCCTGTGGAAGGGCCACAATGCACCGGGTGGCGGGTTTATCGGCGGGCTTCTCACTGCCGCCGCGATCTTGCTTCGACTGATGGCCTCGGGGCGTGGAGCGAGCGGGCTTCGCTCCGAGCGCACCGTGCTGGTCGCCGTTGCGGGTCTCGCAATCTCGCTGGCTGGTGCGGGAACGCCCGCCCTGCTCGGTTACCCGTTCTTCCAGCAGGCGTTCGAATACTTCCACCTCCCCCTGATCGGCGATCTAGAGCTGGCCACCGCGCTCGTGTTCGACATCGGAGTCTACGTCGTCGTCATCGGGACCATCGTCACGATGATCACCGCGCTGACGGAGCGCGACTGATGCAGGGACCGATTCTCGCACTTGTCGCCTTGCTTCTCACCTGCGGGCTGTACCTGATGCTCGATCGCACGCTGTTGCGTGTGGTGATCGGCCTGGGCCTGCTCTCCAACGGCGTCAACCTCATGCTTCTTGCCACCGGAGGACTCGGTAACGTCTTCCCGCCGATCCTCGAGAAGGGACACGCACCCGTCGCCGATCCGCTCCCGCAGGCCCTCATCCTCACCGCGATCGTGATCGGTCTGGGAGTGACAGCGCTCGCGCTCACGATCGCGTCGGCGGTCTACACCGACCGCGGCAGTGACGACCTGGGCGAGATGCACGGGAGGCTCAACGATGAGTAACCTCCCGAT
>SPBQ01000412.1 GCA_004525875.1 Myxococcales bacterium | reverse complement strand
GGTCTGCGCGGACGACATCGCGGGTACGAGCATGATCGCCGCGAGCGCGACGGTAGCGAACAACTTCATAGTATCCCCCTCTCTAGGTACGTAGAATCGGCAGTCGGAATAGCCGTAAACCTCACATGGTCGCCGTTCTTGGTCAACGGCAAATCACATTCTGCTCGCACCCGACTAGGGGGGCGGTGGAGGAAGACGGGATCAGGCCGCCGCAGCCGGCTCCGCCCGCTCACCGCCGCCGGCATCACCCGCCGCGTCGACGATCCTCGCCGCCGAACGTAGCTCGGCCGGCGTCAGGGCCCTTGCGGCGTAGTCTTCGACGGTCTCGGGCCCGATCGCAATGGTAATTGTCCGCATGGAGAATGGCGCCGTAGCGTCCGGCTTGTGGTCGGGGAGCTCGGCGAAATGTTGCAGCCCGTATTCGAACGCGAGCTCAAGGCCGCGGGGCTCAATGACGAAGGTTTCCGTAGCCTCTAATGCGGGGGTGGCGATTCTCGACCAGATGAAATCGAGCCGCTCGGCCTCCGTCGTCTGGCTCGAATCGAAGATGAGCCCGGTCAGGATCCGGAATCGAAGATAGTCGGGACCCGCCTCCGAGGAGGGACCGACCACCACGACCTCGCTCGGGCCAACCGCACCGGCGCCGATCGTGTTCGTCAGCAATCCCACCTGCAGGCCGACCGCACCGGGCCCGTACGCATTGGCAGTCTTGCCGAGCTCGCTGGAGAGCTGCTGCAGACGCTCCTGCGTGCGGCTCTGGACCGGCGTGCCAGGCGCCGGATCGGCGTTCTCCGATTCGGCCCACGTCAACCTCGGCAGGGGCGCGACGGCCGTGAGCAGTACCACGGCCGCCATCGCCACCGAACCCCTTCCTTGCCGGCCGAGGTTGCGTCTCTTTCCGTTCGGAGGGCGCACAGCAAAGAATGGTGCCCGATAGCCATCCCGTGTCCAGCCCCGCAACATTTGGCGCTGCGCTCGCGCGCATCGACTACGACATCGTCCGCACCACGCTCGCCGCGTTCCCCGGCTCGGCGCCCGACGGGCCCGTGCTCTGCGCCGTCTCCGGCGGATCCGACTCGATGGCGCTCCTTAAGACACTCAGCCTCGCGGCCGCACGCGGCCCGGCGTTCGATCTGTGTGCCGCATACGTGGACCACGCGCTCCGACCGCAGGCCGACGACGAACGCGAGCACGTACGGCGCGCGGCCGAAGGTCTCGGCGTCGGGTTCGAATGGGCGCGCGTCGACGCTCCCAGAGGTGGCGACGAAGCCCGACTCCGCGAGCAACGCTACCATCAGCTCGAACGGATCGCAGATCGGATCGGCGCGCGCTGGGTCGCGACCGGGCACACGCGCGACGATCAGATCGAAACGATCCTGTTCCGACTGTTGCGCGGAAGCGGTCGTCGAGGCTTGTGCGGGATCCCGTCACGCCGCGGACGTTGGATCCGCCCCTTGCTCGACCTCGACCGTGCTACGCTGCGCGCTTTCCTCCAACGGCACGACATCGCGTGGCTCGACGACGCGAGCAACCACGACCCGCGCTACACGCGCAATCGCATCCGGCACGAGCTCGTTCCGGTGGTCGTCGACATCTTCGGCGCCTCGGCACTGTCGCGCCTACCGGAGATCGCGCGGCGATGGCGCGAAGAGGAGGCCTACCTCGAGGAGCAGACCGAGCGCTGGAGCACGTACGCCGTGCATCCGCGCCCCGCGCGTGCCCAGGGCGAGCCCGACGACGAGCCCGACGAAGTGACTATGAATGACGCGATCGAGGGTGTGGGCTCTTCGATCGATCTGCCGGCGCTCGCGCAGGCGCCGGTAGCCGTCCGGACGCGGGTCTTGCGAGCGTGGCTCAAGCAGGTGACCGGCGGCAAGGAGATCGATCTTTCCGTCCTGCGCGGGGTCGAAGCGTTGATCGCCTTCGACGAAGGTTCGGTCCGCATCGACGTCGGCGCAGCAGTCCTCGTGCGCGAGTACGCCCGCCTCTCCTCGGTGACGCCCGCGCGGCCCGCCGCGTTCGACCTGGCGGTCGACGCCGAGCACGCGGCGGTCATCGAGGAGCCGGGCGGAGCCTGGTCGGTGAGTGTCGATCCGGCGCCCGTCGGCTCCCCCAGGCACGCCACCAGCATCTACCGCCAGGAGATCGACATCGACCCGGCCGCGCTTCGCGGCGCGGTGCGCCTGCGCCCCGTAGCGGCGGGCGACGAGATCGAGTCCCCGAGCGGGTCGGCCGGTGCCGGTCGCGCGGCCCGGAAGGTGCACGATATGCTGCAGGATCGGCGGGTCGCCCGCAGGCTCCGACACGCCTGGCCGGTGCTGGTGGACGAGGCCCGCGTGCTGTGGGTGCCCGGAGTTGCCTGCGCGGAGGCCGTGCGCTGCGCCGAACGTGCAGAAAGACGTCTGCGACTCGCATGGTACATGCGCCACCGCTAATGTTGCTGGCCCGGTATGGCCGTGTTACGTTTCCGCAGGTCTTTCTCGCACTAGAACGGCGAGTTGAAGGCCCCCTGAAACTCCCCAGAGGTACTGAGTGTCGGACTCGACGCAGACCAGTAAGTCTCCGATGAACCAGTTCTCGCGCAACCTCGCCCTGTGGCTGGTGCTCGCGCTGCTGGTGCTCCTGGTCGTCAACATGTTCCAGGGCCAGCAGTCGCGCGACACGGAGATCGGCTACAGCCAGTTCGTGTCGGACCTGGCCGGCGGACGCATCGACGAGGTAACGGTCCAGGGCGACGTGATCCGCGGCCGCCTCGACGCCGCCGAGAGCTTCCGCACGCACGGCCCGCGTGAAGACGCGATCGGGCGGCTGCTCGAGATCGGCGTCCCCTTCAGCGACAAGCCTCCCGCAGACGACCCCTGGTACGTCGTACTGCTGGTGCAGTGGTTCCCCATGCTGCTTCTGGTCGGCGTCTGGATCTTCTTCATGCGTCAGATGCAGATGGGAGGCGGCAAGGCGATGGCGTTCGGCAAGAGCCGGGCGAAGCTGCTCAACGAGAACTCGAACAAGGTCACATTCAACGACGTCGCCGGCATCGACGAGGCAAAGGATGAGCTCGAGGAGATCATCGCCTTCCTGCGTGACCCCAAGAAGTTCACCCGGCTCGGCGGGCGCATCCCCAAGGGAGTGTTGCTGGTCGGCGCTCCCGGCACCGGCAAGACCTTGCTGGCCCGCGCGGTGGCCGGCGAAGCCAGCGTTCCGTTCTTCTCGATCTCCGGCTCCGACTTCGTGGAGATGTTCGTCGG
>SPBQ01000182.1 GCA_004525875.1 Myxococcales bacterium | reverse complement strand
CCATTGCCTACGAGACGGTGCAGCTCGACAACGGCCTCCTTCCGCTGCTGGTGCCGATGTCGGAGGTGGCGGGTCGGCTGTCGATCCAGGCAGGGGCGCGTTCGCTCGAGGTCGTGGAGGGCGGCAAGGGGATCCTGCTGCCGGGGGTGGCGGGCGTGCGCCGCGGTCGCGTGACGATCCTCGGAGCGGGAATTGCGGGTTACAACGCTTGCGTGGTGGGTGTCGGCATCGGTGCCGAAGTAACGATTCTCGACATCAACCCCCAGCGACTGTCCTACGTGCGCGACGTCGTGCGCGGCCATGTCACCACGCTCATGTCGAATCATGCCAACGTCGTCGAGGCCGTCGCGGAGGCCGACTTGGTGATCGGCACGGTGCTGATCGCGGGGGCCAAGGCGCCGAAGCTCGTCACGCGCGAGCTGTTGCGCCAGATGGACCCGGGCTCGGCGCTGGTCGACGTCTCCGTCGATCAAGGCGGCTGTATGGAAACGACCCGTCCGACGACCCACCACGATCCCCGCTACATCGAGGAGGGGATCGTGCACTACGCCGTGTCGAACATGCCGGGTGCGGTGCCGCAGACGTCGACGTACGCGCTGACCAACGCGACGCTAAGCTACGCACTCGCGATCGCCGAACAGGGCTGGAAGGCCGCGGTCGAGGCCGACGAGTCGCTTGCCCGCGGCGTGAACTGCCTGGAGGGGCGGATTACGCACGAGGCCGTGGCGATGGCCCACGGGCTCGACTACGCGCCGCTGTAGGCGCCGCTCTCGACGCCGCCGAGGGCGCGCCAGCGTTCGCAGCCTCGGGAAACCGGTTGCCCATTTTTCGGAGCGATTTCGCCGCCTGGCGGACTACCATGAGGTCCGCGCGCCGTATCTAACAGGGCCCATGGCGCTTCGGGCGAAGGACGTGATGACGACGAAACTCGTGACGGTGGACGCCGACACGAGCCTGCTCGAGCTCGAGGGCAGGCTCAGAATGGCGGGCGTCGGCGGCGCGCCGGTCGTCGACGATGGGAAGTATGTGGGCATCATCTCGCGCTCGGACATCGCGCGACAGCTCACGGTGGAGGACACCTACGCCGAGGTCGCGCGCGACCTGCTGACCGGTCCCGGCGGTGGCTCGTCGCAGCGCAGCGCGATCGGCGATCAGATCGGCCGGCGCTTGAAGGAGCTGCGTGTGGGCGACGCGATGGTCACCGATGTGGACACGGTGGGCCCCGAGACACCGATCGCGGAGCTGGCACGGAAGATGCTCGATAAGCGCCATCGTCGGATCATCGTCAAGGGGGAGGATGATGCTGTCCTTGGTATCGTCACCGCGACCGATCTCGTTCGCCTCGTCGCTGACGGTAGGCTCGCGGATGCCTGATCGCGCAGTCGCGCATCGGTATCCGCTTCGAGTCGTCGTCACCCCGGCGCTTTGCCTGCTGGCGGCGGCCTGCACCGACGGTGGCCGCACGCTGATGGCGCCGCCCGAGATCCCCGACGCCGAGTTCGTCGGCACGGAGGAGTGCGAAACCTGCCACGACGAGATCGTCGCGGAGTTCGCCACGGCCACGCACGCCGGCCTCGATCCCCTCGAAACCGTTACCCCGGGACTCGGCTGTGAAGCCTGCCACGGCGCCGGCAGCCTGCACGTCGAGTCGGGCGGTGACCGAAAGCTGATCGTCAATCCACGCCGCTCGCCGGAGGCCTGCTACAACTGTCACGTCGACGTTCGCGGCGACTTCAACCAGCCGTTCAGCCACCCGGTGAGCCGGGGACCGCTGCAGACGGCGAGCGCCAAGATGACCTGCGGAGACTGCCACGACACGCACTCCGGCCCGGTGATCCGCGGCGGCGCGTTCTCGATCCAGACGGCCAACGATGTGTGCCTCGAGTGCCATCCCGCCCAGCGCGGGCCGTTCGTCTTCGAGCACGAGGCGATGCGCGATGGCTGTCAGGTCTGTCATCAGCCGCACGGGTCGGTGAACGACAAACTTCTCACCGAGCGCAACGCGACGCTCTGCCTCAACTGTCACTACCAAGAGCAGACCGCGCCGGGCGTGATCCTCATCGGCGGCCGCGACCATTCGGCCTTCCTCGCCCAGGGCACGTGCTGGAGCGTGGGCTGTCACGAGGCGATCCACGGGTCGCAGGTGAACTCGTCGCTGCGCTATTGAGGCCTGCTGTGAACGGAGGAAGACCATGAGACGCTCCGTGACGTGCATCGCCTACCTGCTGCTGGTGGGGGTGTCCTTGCTGGCGAGCGCGCCGGCTGCCGATGCCGAGGGCATCGAGTTGATCGAATGGGACGCGAAGCTCTCGGCGAACGGCCCGTTCGTGACCGGCGACAACGCCGCGTTCCGCGCCCGGCATCGCATTCCCAACCAGGCTTCGGGCGGTATCGAGGAGCTGTTCGCGGAGTTCTCGGTGGGCGAGGACGCCACGATGACGGTCGAGGGCCGGGGCCTCTTTGACGCCCGCGACTATCTGCTCGACGTAGAGCTCGAGCTTCCGAGCATCGGCTCGCTGCGCGCCGGTTACCAGCAGTTCCGCACATGGTACGACCCGAGCGGCGGCTGGTTCCCTCCGAGCAACACGTTCATCGAGCTACCGCCGAGCAACCCGAACGTCGATCGCGGGAAGGCCTGGTTCGAGGCCACGCTGGCTGCGCCCGAGATGCCTCGGATCGACTTTCGCTTCATCTCCACGTTCCGCGACGGCACGAAGAACTCGACGATCTGGGGCGACACCACGGACACCGGCGGTGCGGGCGCACGCTCGATCGTGCCGGCGTTCCGGCGCATTGACGAGACGAACGATCGCATCGAGTTCGACATCAGCCACGAGATCAAGGCCACGCGTTTCGGGGCCAAGGTTCGCTACGAGCTGCCCGATATCGCCAACGCGCTCGAGCTCAATCGGCGGCCCGGCGAGGCAGGCATCGAGCGCGTCGTGACGCAGGAGGATTCGGTCGAGAGCACGATCGCAAACGTCGTGGGCTTCGTCGAGCGTAAGTTCTTCGAGGACAAGCTGCTGCTGAGCGCGGCCTACAGCTTCACCGATCTCGATTCGGACACGGCCGGCTCGCGCACGTACGGCGACACGTTCGGTGCGGGCTTTGATCCGCTGTTCGCCAACCGCCAGCCGTTCGACGCCGGCTACCTCGACCTGGTCGGCGGCACCGATCTCACGCGCCACGTCGGCACGGCGGCCGCGCGCTACCAGCCGCTGGAGGCGCTGAGCCTGTCGCTGGCGGTGAAGGTCCTGCAGGAGACGGCGAAGGGCCACTCCGATTACACGCAGACCGACGTCGGACCCGATCCGATTCGCGTGACCGTCGAGACCCCGTCGCTGGCCACCAACGACGACGACAACTTCCGCGTGCGCCCCGAGCTCGACATCCGCTATACGGGGATCAAGAACGTCGTTCTCTTTGCGCGCGGCGACTGGGAGACCGACGACGGCCAGATCTCGGAGCAGCAATTCGACGGAGCGGCCAACGTCCAGACGCTCGACCGGCTCACGAACATCGATACGCTCGGCCAGACGTACACGGCCGGCGTCAACTGGTACCCGACCCGCAAGGTTACGGTCACCAGCAAGTACCGCTACGACCAGCGCAACAACGACTTCGATCACTCGATCGACTCCACCGACAACACGAGCGGCAACCGCTACCCGGCCTACCTGCGCCAGGAGGACCGCTACACCCAAGGCATCGGCACGCGCGTGACGTGGCGCGCGCTCGAGGGACTGAGGCTCACCGGTCGCTACGACTTCGCGCTGTCGAACTACCACGTCCAGGCCGATGGCCTGTCCAAGGTGAAGAGCGCCGAGGTGACGACCCACAACATCGGCGCCGACGTGAACTGGAACCCAATCTCGGGCGCGTACGTTCGTGGCACGCTCAACCGGGTGTTGAGCGAGAACGATACACCGGCCGATGCGCTGGTCGGGCCCGCCGAGGATCTGGTGACGAACTTCTCGAACGACTACTGGAACGCGACGGTGGCCGCCGGCTGGGCCGTGGCCGAGAAGACCGATCTAGAGACGTATTACTTCTACTACAGCACCGACAACTTCAGGAACAACTCGGCGTTCAGCCAACCTTACGGTTCGGACCTCACCGAGAACGGTGTCAGCGCGGGAGTCCGTCATGAGATTCGCGAAGGGGTGAACCTGCGCGCGAAGTATGGTTACTTCTCGAGCCGTGACGACGCGTCGGGGAGCAACAACGATTACGACGCACATATCCTCTATGGCGCTTTCGAACTCGATTTCTAGGAGGAAGACGCAATGACCATGAAAGCCCTGGTCTCGATCTTTGCAATCTCGATGATGCTCCACGTTGGCATCGGTACGGCCGTTGCCGAGGAGGCAACCGAGATGTCGGCGAAAGACCTCTGGTCGAAGAACTGCGCCTCGTGCCACGGCGCCGACGGTAAGGGCGACACGAAGATGGGCAAGAAGCTTCACGTCGAGGATCTGACCAGTGCCGAGGTCAAGGCCAAGTTCGATCGCGATAGCATGATCGCGGCCACACGCGACGGCGTGAAGAACGAGGAAGGCAAGCAGGTGATGAAGCCCTTCGCGGAGAAGCTCACCGCAGAGGAGAACGGCAAGATCACCGACTACATCATCGGCGGCTTCAGCGGCTAGTCCGTCGGCCCGAGCCCTGTGCCGACGAGAAGACGCTTTCTCGACGCGTTCCTCGGCGTGTCGGTCCTGGGAACGCTCGGGAGTATCCTCTACCCGATCATCCGCTACCTGAAGCCGCTGCCGGCGGCTTCAGGCCAGGCGGGACCCACACGTCTGACCGACGAGCAGGCCGGTAAGCTGAGCGCCGGCGGGTTCGTGATCGTCCCGGTGGCCGGCAAACGCGCGCTCGTGTTCCGCGATACCGACGGCACGGTGCGAGCGTTCGACGCTCGCTGCACGCACGAGGGCTGCACGGTCCAGTACCTGCCGGGCGAAGCGGCGATCTGGTGTGCGTGTCACAACGCCCGCTTCGATACCGACGGCCGCGTTCTGTCGGGGCCTCCGCCGAGACCGCTTCCTCGTTACACTGCCACCGAGGACGCTGACGGGGCCGTCGTGGTGGTCGCGGTCGACAGCGTATGAGCAGAGCGGGCAGGCGCCAGGGCGGCGATGGCAAGGCCGTCCAGGCCAACCTGAAGCCTGACGCCGGGCTGATCGACTGGCTCGACCGCCGCTACGGCATCCGACCGCTCCTCGACTTCCTCTCGCACAAGGAAGTGCCCGTGGGTGCGCACTCGATGTTCTGGTACTTCCTCGGCGGCGCCACGCTGTTCTTCTTCTGCGTGCAGATCCTCAGCGGTGTCTTGCTGCTGATGTACTACCAGCCCGGTGAGAACACGGCCTACGAGAGCATTCGGTACATCTCCACCAAGGTGCCGTTCGGCTGGCTGGTTCGGTCGGTGCACTGCTGGAGCGCCCACCTGATGATCATCTGTCTGG
>SPBQ01000312.1 GCA_004525875.1 Myxococcales bacterium | reverse complement strand
TGCTCGACTTGCTTGCGGTTCACTGTGTCCATTCGCTTGCTTACGGGCAGCGGCTCGCACGGGCTGTGGGCTCTCGGCTTGCTGTCGGCAGCGGTCGTGAGATCGTAACGCATGGATCGAAATCTCCCGTTTCCGGTCGCGACGACAATCGCGGGCAGAGCGGGAAACTCGATTCGCTGCCCGTGATGAGGACATTAGGGATCCGCTGGAGCGGGGTGAGGGGCTCGACGCTCGATCGTCGATTCGCGCTAACTGCCGGCGCGGCTGCTCTCACTCTCGTTCTGACATCAACGACCCCGGCCTCGGACGGGACCTTCGGCGGCGACGTCGTTGACCCCGGCGGCTGGCCGGGGTTGGTTCTCGACCTGAGCCTACCGGTTCTCGACTCCCAAGCTCTGGACTTTTCGGGCCGGCTGGGCGCAAAGCCCGACGGTGCGGTCAGCGGCACTCCGGTGCGGTTGAGCGCTGCAGTCAATATGCCGGAGAGCTGGCACACGAGCCGGCCCGGCTCACGCACGAGTGCGTCGGCGGCCTCGCTCATGCGCGCCCGCATCCACGAGCTGGCCGGCATGTCGGCCCAGCGCCTGGGAATCGGACGTACGACGGGCATCCCGACTGCCGCAGGCGGAGGGGCGCTCCTCGCGACGTTCGACTTCAATCGTGACATCGCTCTGCGCCGCACGCTCGAACGCAGCAACGCGGTGGTCGGACGCATCGATGCCGCGGTTCTGCCGTTCCTCGACGTCTACGGCCTGTTCGGCTGGACCTGGGGCGATCTGGGCGAGGAGATGGCGCCCCAGGACCGGACCATGTACACGCCCGCGGCCCATGTCGGCTGGTCGCAGCTCGACTACCAGGGGCTCACCTACGGCGGCGGCGGCAAGCTGTCGGGCAAGTGGGAGCAGTTCTTCGCGTCGGTCGACACCAAGTTCACGCTCACCGACCTCGACGTCGCCGACGAAGCCTTCAAGACCTTCAGCATTGCCCCGCGCGTGGGCGCCCACACCGAGAACGGACCGGTGAAGGGAACGTTCTACCTCGGCGCGATGTACATGACGGTTGACGACGACGTGAAGGCGGGGGTCGACATTCCGGGCCTCAAGGGCGTTCCGCTCCAGGTCGACATGGACATCACGAAGCCCTGGAACATGCTCGTCGGCACCGAGATCGAGATCGTGGAGAACTTCGTGTTCTCGCTCGAAGGCGGCTTCCTCGGCCGCCGCCAGGTCGTCGCCGGATTCGGCGCCAAGTTCTAGAAACCCCGCCAGGCTCTCACCACATTTTCGCCCGCGATCCGTGCAGGGCACATGACGCGTCGAAGACGTCACGTGCATGTCAGCCCGAGACAACGGACCGCCCTCGGTCGGCTCGGGTTGGGTGAACTCGTCGCTCCGTATACGAACCCATCATGGCCATCGACTTCACGTTCGAGCCCGAGATAGAAGCGCTGCGCGTGCGCGTCCGAGAGTTCATCGAGACCGTCGTCAAGCCGATCGAAGCCGAGATCGACGAGGACGACCGTCAGTCGCTGCGCGCAGGCGTCATCCGGATGCGCAAGGAAGCCTTCGAGCGCGGGCTCTGGCTCCCGCACATGCCGGAGAAGTGGGGAGGCATGGGGCTCGGCCACATCGCGATGGCGATGGTGTCGGCTGAGGCCGCCCGTGCCCGCCTCGGCCCCTTCGCGATCAACTGCCAGGCGCCCGACGAGGGTAACATGCACACGCTCGAGAAGTGGGGCACGGACGAGCAGAAGGCGCGATACCTGAAGCCGCTGTGTCAGGGTCGCGTTCGTTCGTGCTTCGCCATGACCGAGCCGGAGGTGGCGGGCTCGGACCCCACGCTGATCAAGACGCGCGGCGTGCTCGACGGCGACGACTGGGTCATCAACGGCCATAAGTGGTTCATCTCGGGTGCGCGCGGAGCGAAGTTCGCGATTCTCATCGCGCGCACCGAGGACGAGCCCGAGATCCCGCAAGCCGCCAACTCCGCCTTCATCGTCGACCTGCCCGCGGAGGGCTGGAACGACGTGCGAGAGATCTCGACAATGCACGGCAGCAGCGGCCACTCGGAGATCGTCCTCGAGAACCTGCGCGTGCCGCGCGCACAGATGCTTGGCGAGCCAGGGCAGGGCCATCTCCTCGGGCAATCGCGACTCGGGCCCGCCCGGCTCGCTCACTGCATGCGCTGGCTCGGTCAGGCCGAGATGGCGCCCGAGATGATGGTCGACCGCTCGACGAAGCGCTTCTCGCACGGATCGCTGCTGTCGGAGAAGCAGGGCATCCAGTGGATGATCGCCGACTCGACGATGGAGCTGTACCAGTCCAAGCTCATGGTCCTGCACGCCGCCTACAAGATCGACAACGGGGAGGACTTCCGCTCGGAAGTTTCCATGGCCAAGCACTTCGTCGCGAACACGCTGAACCGCATCATCGACCGCGCGATCCAGGTGCACGGCGCGCTCGGCTACTCGAATGACACCCCGCTGGCGCACATGGCCCAGCAGGCGCGCTGGGCCCGGTTCGCCGACGGGGCCGACGAGATCCATCAGATGCGCATCGCGCAACGCGCGATCGACGCGTGGGGGCGCGACGGCTCCCTCGATGCGGCCCTCGGCAAGCTACCGCTGTAAGCCCACGGTGCCGCCGTGCGCGAGGGTGCGCAGCCGCCCCTCCCGCCAGGATCAGTCGATCGAAAGCTGGCGCTTCGCCTCGTCGACCGCCCAGCGATAGTCGGCCTTGCCGGCGGGGCTTCGCTCGACGCGATCGACCACCACGACGTGCTTGGGCGCCTTGTAGGCAGCCAGCTTCTGCTTCGCCAGCGCGATGATCTCGGAGGACACGGCGCCGGCCTCGCCGTCCACCGACACGACGGCGGTGATGGCCTGGCCCCACTTATCGTCCGGGATGCCGACGACGACGCAGTCGGTGACCGCGTCGTGAAGCTTGACCGTCTCCTCGACTTCCTCGGGGTAGACCTTCTCGCCACCGGTATTGATACACACCGAGCCGCGCCCGAGTAGCGTGATCGTGCCGTCGATCTCCACGCGGGCGTAATCGCCGGGAACGGCGTAGCGCACGCCGTCGATGACGCGGAAGGTGTCGTCCGTTTTGCCGGCGTCCTTGTAGTAGCCCTGCGGAAGGGCGTCGCCCGCGATCGCCAGGACGCCGGCCTCGCCCGAGCCCGGCTCTACCTCGCGGCCGTCATCGGCAAAGACTTTCGTGTTCGGCGAGAGCTGGAAGCGCGCGGTGGACAGATCGTCGCCGGGCGTGGACACCATCATCGCGGCACCGGTGGCCTCGCTCGATCCGAGCCCGTCGATCAGCATCTGTACGCCACGGTCGAGGAGAGGCTGCTTGAACTGCGGGGTCCACATGACGCCGCCCGAGACCACCACGCCGAGCGAGGAGATATCGTACGGCTCGCCGCGCTCCTCGGCAGCGATCAACGCGTTGCAAAGCGGGCGTGCAAACGCGTCACCGACGATCGTCGCCATGCCCACTCGATGCTTCTGGATCGCCTGCCAGAACTCATCGGCATCGAACGATCGTTCGGCAAGGCTCACCACCGCACCGCCCGTCATCAGCTTGCTCATCGACGTAAACCACGCCATGCCGTGCATCAGCGGCGCAGCCGCAAGACCGGGGCCCGCCGCACCCAGCACGTGCAGCTTCTCGGCCGCGTCGGCCGCTTCCTCGGGCGTGGAAGGAACGAAGCCGCCGAGCGGCATGTAGCCGGCCGAGAACTGAGAGAAGAGAGCGCGCTGCGTCCACATCACGCCCTTGGGAAGCCCCGTGGTGCCGCCGGTGTAGAGAAACACCTCGTCGTCGGCGGAGCGCTCGATTCGCGCCGCGGGCTCATTGTCGGCGATCAGGCTCTCGTAGCCCACGGCACCGGGCGCCGCGGGCACACGGTCCTCCTCGTCGGTCTCTACCTGAACCAGAAGCTTGAAATTCGACAGCCGCGGCTGCACGGCCGCCACACGATCGGCCAGCGCGCCGTGGTAGATCAGGACCTCCGCATCCGAGTTGTCGAGCAGGTAGTGCAGCTCGTCCTCCAGGTAACGGTAGTTCACGTTGACGGGAATCGCTCGCAGCTTCATCGCGGCGAAGGCCGTCTCGAGGTACTCGTTGCAATTGAACAGGTACATCGC
>SPBQ01000015.1 GCA_004525875.1 Myxococcales bacterium | reverse complement strand
GGCGGGCCGCGCATCGCGCACGTTCCCGAACAGCTCTGGACCGAGAGCTGGAAGTCGCATTTTCCCCGGCTGCGTGTCGGCCGGCGCCTCGAGATCCTCCCACCGTGGGAAGACGTCGACGCCGTCGAGGCCGGCCGCGTCCCGATCATCATCCATCCCGCGATGGCGTTCGGTACTGGCCATCACGAGACCACGAACGGCTGCATGCAGGTGCTCGACGAGATCATTGTCGGCGGCGAGGTCGTCGCCGACATCGGTTGCGGCACGGGCGTTCTGGCGATCGCCGCGGTGAAGCTCGGCGCCGCGCGAGCCGTCGCGGTCGACAACGACCCGGAAGCCGTGGCCGCCGTCGTCGAGAACACCACGCTCAACGACGTGACCGATCGCGTCACCGCGCGTCTTGCCGACGGTCCGCCGGCAAGAGGTGACGTTGACTACCCCGACGGGGGCTTCGACATCGTCGTCGCGAACATCTATGCCGAAACGCTTGCATCCATGCGCGACCGCTTAACGTCGTGCGTCAAGTCGGGCGGCCGACTGGTCCTCTCTGGAATTGAGGCTTCGCGGCGGTCGGTGATAGAAGATTCGTTTGTCGACGAGATTTGGTCGCCCAGCCGGATCGTGGAAGAACAGAACTGGCTGACCTTCTGCATCGTTCGCGGTAACGATGGTGGAAAGGCGCGCACGTAGCGGGGACGAAAGCGAATGACGGATCCAAAGGGTGGAGCGAGAATCCTGCCGACCCCGCCCGGGTCGCCTCTACCCAAGGCCCGATTCTTCGTGGAGCCCGAGAAGCTCAGCAGCGATCGCGCCATCCTCGCCGGCTCGTCGTACCATCACCTGAAAAACGTGCTCCGGCTCAGGCCTGGTGCCGAGCTCGTCGTGTTCGACGGCGCGGGCCGCGAGTCGATCGGCGTTCTCGAGACGTTCCAGGGTGAGAACGCTATCATCCGTATCCTCGGCGACACCGAACGCGCCACCGAATCGTCGCTGGAGCTCACGGTCGTTCTCTGCCTCGCGAAGGGCAAGAAGACCGACCTCTGCATCGAAAAGTCGGTGGAACTCGGCGTCGACCGCATCTGTGTCGTAACCTCCGAGCGCAGCGTCGGCCGCCTCGGCGAGGCGTCGGCCATCGACCGCGTGGAACGCTGGCGCCGCGTCGCCATCGCTGCCGCCGAGCAGGCGCGCCGCACCGAAATCCCCGTCGTCGAACGCGTGCAGCGCTTGGACGCGTTCATCGAGATGGGTAAGCCCGAGGACACGCTGGGCCTCGTCTTCACGGTCGGTGCCGATCCCGATCCGCCCGCCACGCTCAGACAGCGCTATCCCAGCACGCGCAAGGTGATCGCCATCATCGGCCCCGAGGGAGGGCTCACGCGCGAGGAGATCGAGGTCGCCGGTCGGCACGGCTACAAGAGCGTCGGCCTCGGCCCCCGGGTGCTGCGCACCGAGACCGCGGCCATCGTCGCCGTCGCCATCTGTCAGCATCTCTGGGGCGACCTCGGGCGCAAGCCTCCCAACCTTCCGGTCAAGGACTGAGCCCATGAAGTTTCTCTTCGTGATGGATCCCATCGAGCGGATCGACATCACCAAGGACACCACCTACACGTTCCTGCGTGAGGCCCAGAAGCGCGGCCACGAGAACTTTTACTGCGGCGTCCAGGATCTGACCGTCGCCGGCAGCCATGTTCACGCCCGCAGCAAGCCGCTCGAGATCGGCCCGGTACAGGGCAAACACTACAGGTTCGGCGAAACCTTGCTGGCCGAAGCGGAGTCGTTCGACGCCGTGTTCATGCGCAAGGACCCACCCTACGACCTGGACTTCTTCTTCGCCACCCACATCCTGAGCCTGATCGACGAGTCGAAGACCCTCGTCGTCAATCGCGCATCGGGCCTGCGAGAAGCGTCCGAGAAGATGTTCATCCTGCGCTTCCCCGACCTGATCACCGACACGATCGTGAGCGCAGACCCGGATCGCATCCTCGCCTTCCGCGCCGACATTGGCGGCGACATCGTGGTGAAGCCGCTCGACGGCTGCGGCGGCATGGGCATCTTCCGCATCACTCACGGCGACCTGAACACCCACTCGATCCTCGAAACCGTGACGATGGATGGAAAGCGCCAGATCATGGCGCAGCGCTATCTCCCCGCCTCGCGCGAAGGCGATCAGCGGCTCATCTATCTCGACGGTGAACCGCTCGGCACCATGCTGCGCGTCCCCGCCGACGGCGAGCTACGCGGCAACATCCACGTCGGCGGCAACTGCGTCGCCCACCCGGTCGGCGACCGCGAGCGCGAGATCTGCAAGCGCCTCGCTCCCGCGCTCGACCAGCTCGGCATCTGGTTCGCCGGCCTTGACGTGATCGGCGATCGCCTCACGGAAGTGAACGTCACCAGCCCTACGGGGATCCAGGAGATCGACGTGCTCAACCACACGAACCTCGAGGCGAAGGTCATCGACTTCGTGGAAACGAAGTGCGGCGCTCGCGGCGGCTGAGAACGCACCGCGCCGCCTGACATCTGGCACGAGGCTTGACGCCCGCACCCTCGAGCGCTACATCAAGGAGGCGGCCGGGGCGTCCCGGCCGTTTCTCGTCCTACCTGAAGTGCCCAGGTAGCTCAGTTGGTAGAGCAGTGGATTGAAAATCCACGTGTCGGTGGTTCGATTCCGCCCCTGGGCACCATCTAGCTAACTCGCGCTTCAAAACCACGTGCCTCTCACACCTCGCCGGCTCGGCGCTCACGATTCCGCCCCTGGGCACCATCTAGCTAACTTGCGCTTCAAAACCACGTGCCTCTCACACCTCGCCGGCTCGGCGCTCACGATTCCGCCCCTGGGCACCATCCAGCCAAGTCGCGCTTCGCTTCCACGTGCCTCTCACGCCTCGCCGGCTCGGCGCTCACGAGCAGCCTTGACACGGCCGCCGAACGCATCGCTCAGTTGTGGTGCAAGCGCAGGAGGTCTCAACGTGTTATTCGCAATCAACGTCCTCGTCTCGGCCACTGTGATCAGCTTCGCCTCGTGGTTGTCGGGGCGCTTCCCGACGACGGCGGGCTTCATCATCGCCCTCCCGCTCGCGACCATGCTCGTGCTGCCACTGTCCTACGTTGAGCACACCAACGCCGAGACCTCGGTGGCGCTGGCCCGGAGCATCTTCATCGCGATCCCCGTCAGCCTCATGTTCTTCCTTCCATTCCTGTTCGCTGGGAAGCTCGGCCTCACGTTCTGGCAGGCCTACGGGATCGGCTGCGCGGCCTTACCCGTCGGCTATCTCGTACATCGTACGGTGACCGCGACTCTGATCGGGTAGCGCCGCAACGCGGCCCGTGACCATCGCCGCGCCCTGAGACTTCGCCTCCACGCTCCGCTATCCTTTGCGGCCATGGCGGAACCGAACGACGACGTGCCCCGCATCCCCGACTACGGCAGCGGCGTCTACCGCCGCCGGATCCACATCGAGCGGGTCGAGCAGGACGGCCACGGCGGCGTGGTCGTCGGCGAGCTCGAGGACGACTTCCACCATTTTCGGACACGCGTCACGCACGACGGCCACAAGGTCACCGCCATCGAGGGCGAGGGGCTGCGCATCCCGTGGACGACCTGCGCGGGCGCCGGTGCGCCGCTCGAGGCTCTGTGCGGCGCACCGCTCCTGCCGTCGGCCGTCGACGTGGCACGCCACACCGACGTTCGCCTGCAGTGCACTCATTTATATGATGCGGCTGTTCTGGCAGTGGCGACCGCGGCGCGCGGTCACGCGCATCGCATCTATGACGCGACGATCCCTGATCGCAACGATGGCCGCGCATGCGTGACGCTGGCCCGCGATGGTACGATCGTCCTCGCGTGGCACGTGAACGGAATGCAGATCACCGAGCCCGCTCCCTACGCCGGCCAAGGCATGCTCGCGGGCTTCGTGAGGTGGTGCTACGCGACACTCGATATCGAAGACGCGGAAGCCGCGCAGGTGCTCCGGCGCGCCGTCTTCATCGCCCTCGGTCGCCAGTACGACTTCGATCGCATTCCGCGCGCCGGCGGCTTCGCCGGTGTTGCGGGCCGGTGTCACACCTTCAATGAAGATCGAATCGAGGAGGCCACGCGGGTCCACGGCACGGTGCGCTACCTGCGCGACGTCGATCCGGACACACTTGCCGCCGCACGGCCGTCCGGCGACCAAGGGCGCGTCCACTAGAAGATCGCCGCAGTCTCTTCGATCGACTTCACCATCGCAGCGGTGTCGCCGACGAACCCGATCGGCACCAGGCGGTGCACGCCCAGATCCTCGTACCGTTTCAGATCGTCGGCCGATGTGCCGAACGGTGGCGTGACGCTGACGACGAGATCGCCGAGCCCGGCCGGCCGCCCGACGCGCTGACGCGCGGCGGCAAGACCATCGAGACAAATCTTCGTGTCCTCGGGCGTCAGGCTGAAGCCGTACCATTCGTTGCCGCGCTTGATCGCGCGCCGGTAGGCGGGCGGGCTCTGACCGCCGATCACGATCGGCGGTGCCGGCTTCTGCACGGGCCGCGGCTGAGCATCGATGCCGGAGAACGACACGAACTTGCCGTCGAATGACGGCTGCTGCGACGTCCACATCTCCCGGATCGCGTCGATATACTCGTCGGTCCGCGGGCCGCGGTCGCCGAACGGGATGCCGAGCGCTTCGAACTCCTGGGTCAGGTAGCCAGAGGCGACGCCGAGCATCACGCGCCCACCGGACAGCACGTCGAGGCTCGCGAACTCCTTGGCGAGCACGAGTGGGTTGCGCTGCGGCAGGATGATGATGCCCGTGGCCAGCTTGATCTTCGTGGTACACGCTGCGGCGAAGGTCAGGGCCACCGCGGGGTCGAGGAACGGGGTCTCGGCCGGCACCGGCGAGGGCGGGATCTGCGGGACCGGCAGGACGACGTGCTCGCCCGTCCACAGCGAGTCGTAGCCGGCGTCCTCGGCGGCCTTCGCGACCGTCGCCAGTGCGGACGGCTCCGCGCAGGGGCCCACGTTGATGCCGAAGAAGCCTAGCTTCATGAGATTCCCTCCTGCGGGTGCCACGCGACGGCACACCGGCCGGGTCTCGTATCATGCCGGTCACCGCCAGGCGAGGCCGCGGACGTCAAGAGTACAAGACGCACGAATCCCCCCCTTACGCACTGCGCCGGTCTTGAAGTCCGGTTCCGATGCGCGGAAAATTGTCTCACTGAACGCTGGACACAGGAGCCAGCGGTGAGGGGTGTGGCAGATGGGTGAGTATCTAGATCTTTCTCTGGCCAGCTTTGTTCTTACCGTTCTGCGCGCGGTAGTGGCTCTCGCTCTTTTGTGGGGGCTTCTGCGCGTCTTCGACCGCAGCCTGGGATTCAGCTTCAGCAACTGGCTGACCCGGGTCAGCGGAGGGAACGGTGGTGGTGATGAGAAGAACAACAATGAAGACGAGAATCCGAGGGCTGTCGCTATGTATCTTGGCGCTCGCTTTGTTGGCGCCTGTATCCTCTTCGGCCTCCTCTTTTCCTGACCGCTACGATCGGGAGATCCGAAAGGCCGTCAAGAACTGGCTGCCCGGTCTCGACTGGGTCCTGCTCAAGGCCCAGTACTACCAGGAGTCGCGGCTCGATCCCGACGCCGTCTCCCCGGTCGGCGCCGCCGGCATCGCGCAGATCATGCCGGGCACCTGGGAAGAGGTCAGCCGGGCCATGAAGTGGGGCGCGATCAGCCCCCACGACGCGAAGTTCGCCGTCGAGGCGGGCGCGTACTACATGCGACGGATGCGCAGGGGCTGGTCATCGCCACGACCCGAGCAAGATCGCCACGATCTGGCGCTGGCTTCGTACAACGCCGGCTTCGGAAATCTTCTCCAGGCTCAGAAG
Source organism: Myxococcales bacterium (assembly GCA_004525875.1). The sequence goes on along the minus strand of SPBQ01000015.1, from coordinate 8,378 downwards.
CACTGCGGCATGCCCGCGAAGTATCCGGACATCGCCGCATGCCTCCCCGATGTGACGGGCCAGCACAGCAAGGAGACGCTCGACTACGTCGTGAGAACCCGTAAGTGGCAAACGATGATGCCGCTCGCCGACTGAATCAGTCTCTCGCACTCACGCGAACCCGGAAGCCGGAATCCCCGGCGTCCGGGTCGCAAAGATCCTTCAACCTCGGATAGTCCCTCTCGCAGCGCCGCGCGACCTGTCGGGCCGCATCGTCCCGACCCGACGCCCGGTAGGCCCGGATCAAGTCGGGAGTGAGACCCGGTGTCCCCTCGAACAACTTGTAAGCTCTTTCGAGCACCGCCACCGCCTCCGCAGTACGACCCGCATCGAGATGAACCGCGCTCGCGCTCTGGAAGATCTTCACGCTCGGCTCCAAGTTGTCGAACGCGCTCTCCAGATTGCGCAGCGCCCGCTCGCTATCGCCCTGCTGCAGCCACGTCTGTGCGAACAGGAATCGGGGATAGGCATGAGAGCTCGTCGGCTCCCCGACGGCCTCGGCGAGATCCCGCACCGCGCCATCGACATCTCCCGAGACGAGCCGCTGCTCGGCATCGAACGCGCGTGCGTAGTTCGCGAGCAGGGCCTTCGTCGTTCCGCCTTCGACGATCACCGACCACTGGGCACCCTTGATTCGCGGGCGGGGCGCGCGGCGGTACTCGCGGTTGATGTAGGCCTGGACGATCTCGCGCCGGTCCTCGGCCTTGCGATGCTTGCGGCCGAGCGGGCCGACCATCTTCGCGAGGTTCATGTCGACCTGGACGCCGCCGAGATTGATCATCCTACGCTTCTCGGCCTTGCGCGACTCCTTCGTCGGCGCCGGCGCCGACGCCTGATCGGCCGCCAGGCTCTCCTCGAATGCCCGCTGCTTGTCGAGAACCGTGAGCATGGCGACCTTGTTGTAGCCGGCTCCGATCAGCAGGTCGGTGCCGAGGATGTCGGCCTCGGTCTCCTGCCGGCGGTTCCAGGTCGGTGAGATCACCAGCGTGCTCAGCTCGACAAGGTCGGCCTGGTGCTCGAGCAGCTCGTTGCCGCTGACCACAGGCGCGTCCATCACGCCGGCCATGAGAAGGCCCATCTCTACGCCCTGCGCCACACGCGTCATGGTCTTCACGTTCTCGCCGGTGTTCTCGAACTGGTCGGAAGTATGGTGTTGCAGGACGACGTGCGAGAGCTCGTGGGCGAGCACTGCCGCCAGCTCGTCCTCGTTCTCGAGCCCCATCAGCAGGCCGAGATTCAGATAGATATTCGCGTCGGCACTGCTCGATGCTCCCCATTGCGGCGTGGCCTGGAGGAACACGCGGACGGGCATGGCCTCGACCGGCGCAACCGCAACCAGGCGACTCAGTACCGAGTTGAGGTAGACGGAGAGCGCAGGCGCGTAGACCAGGCCGAGACCGTCGCCGCGGTGCAGGTTGATGTCGCGGTCACGCCCGACCGCTGTGCTACCGTACTCGAACTTCTCGGAAGCAACGCGGTCGAGCATGCGGCCGTCGTCCGGGACGCCGCCGGTGCCTCCCCCGGTGCTACATGCGACGATCAGGGCGCAAACGCCCAGCGAGCACGCAACTAAGGCTTTTCGGTAACACATCCGCTCTCTCCCAGGCCGCGTGTAGCGGCCATCTCCGCACGCCCGGCGAGTTTCGGACAGCGCGACTTCACCTCGGGGGTCTCGTTCATCTGCGCGTCGACCTGGAAAGGATCGAGCCGGAAGCTCTTGCCGCCGAGCTCGACGAGGAACTGGCCATCTTCGGTGATCTGTCGAATGAGGACCGGCGCGGCTTCGGCCTCAGCGCCTGCGGCTCGCGGCCCACTGGAGCTTTCAGCTCCAGCGCCCGCGCAAGGATCCCCGGCTCCGGATCCGGTGAGGACGCGAGGATCGACCGCGCAGAGGAACTCTCCAGCACTGTCGTAGACGTCGATCTCCGGGACCGTGAATTTCGTGATCGTCCCGACGACGACGCCGTCACTGAGTGCCGATACCGGCGAGAAGGCCGGCACGATGAGCGCCAGGAAGGAAACGGTGATCGCGATGGGCGAGCGCGACACTGAAACGAACTGTGGAGAAAGAAGATATCGGAGAGAAAATCGCTACCCGACCAACCGCTTCCCCACCACTCTCCTGCGAGGCACGAACACTCCGAGACCGAGACGTCTCATCACCGCGATGTGACGCTCGTAAGGGTAGGCTGCGAGCGTACCTGCAAAAGAAAGATGCCCTATCCAGTTCAAGGGAGCAAGATTGAGCAACGCGAAGCACACAATGCCGACCGTCGTGGCGAGCGCCAAGGGTAAACCGACCATGAGCCCCGCCGTCATACGCAGCTCGAGCACGCGCCCGATGCGAGGATGACGGGCCGCGATCGCAGCTCGGTTGCGGAAGATCACGACCACTCCCGCGATCGCGATCAACATGACGATATCCGCCGTGCGCGCCGCGACGTAGCGCGTGCCGCCGGGCGCGGCGCGACGGATGTACTCATCGCTAAACGTCGTCAAATTGTCCAGAGCCATCGGGTGCAGGTAAACGCCAGCGATCGGCAGGTGCGTGGGCGGATCGATGATGTCGGAGACGCCCTGAACGTAGGCACCGTAGAAGACGACCTTGTCCTCGATGAGCCCGGCGATGTCGGCGTCCGCCGAGCGCGTGAGCAAATCACCCGCCAGCAGTGTCGGGGCGTAGGGACAGTCGCTCTTCATCGGCACTCCGCCAAGCACGCGCGCACGCACCACCTCGACCGGCCCGCGCTCGTGGGCGCAATAGACCGACTTCTCGTTGACCGGCGCCGACGTCGTTCCCCACACGATCTCCACAGGGTCACCGAACGCCCTGCGCCAGTCCTGCTCGCTGTAGGCTTTGCCCGGCTGACCGATCGGCAGTGGAGCAATCGGCGGCCGCCCCACCTCGCGGTAGATTCGCAGAGCGGCCGTCTCCACCGGCTCGCCTTCGGCACCGGTGACGAACGTCGGATACTGTCGATTCGCGCGGTCCTGCTCGTCACCGATCTTGGGCACGGGCACGGGCGTGGCGAGCGCGGCGATCTCCTCGCGAATGCCGCCCCCATCCCACTCGGTGCTGGCCGCAACGTAGACCGGAATGCCACTGTCGCGGTAGCGCTGCAGCGCTCGCTCGAGCTGGCCGAGCGTCGGATCCGGTCGTGCGTCATGGAACCAGATATCGACCATGACCGCCTTTGGGCCGTAGGAGAGGATCGCGTTGAGCACGCGCGCGTGCAGGCGGTAGCTGACCGGCCACGGCTCGTTCTGGCCGTCCAGTCCTTGATCGGTCAGCAGCACGACGGTGCTGTCCTCGCGCGCATCATCCGGATACCAGGCGCCGAAGACCTGGTTGACGAGATCCTGCGAGTACTTGGCGCTCGACGACGATGCGCCGAACGGGTCGAGATTGAGAAGCAACAGACCGATGGCCGCGAAGTAGAGCGTCCTCAGAATGATCGACGGCCACCAGACGGGTTCGACCTGGAAAACGTACGCCGGCTCGCCCGACCCGCGCACACCGTCGGCGATCCGACGCTCGAGCTCGGCGATGCGCTCGACGCGCGGAGATCCGGCCACCGCGCCTCGAGCCGCGAGCTCTTTAACAAGACGATCGCGGATCGCATCGCCCTCGCCATCGGCAAGCGGCAGCGCCACCCCGCTGCCGTCAACATCGCTCAGATCGCCATTGGCCGGCGCCGCCGCCGCCGCGGGGTCGTGGTCCGGCTCCGTGATGAGTCGCAGGACCGGTGCGCTCGCATGCGCGCCCCGCGCGATATCGATGCGCAGCCGCGGCGGCACACGAGCGGCCGGCGCACCGCCCAGGTCGACGCGATCGGCCAAAACCATCGTGATGGACGTCGCGGCCTCGGCTTGCCCCTGTACCTTGCGCGCACGAGTGGGGAATCCCGCCTTTTCTAGCGCGAGCGCCAGCCGCAGAGCGAGAGCGCCGTCCGCGTCGACGTGGTTGATCAGAACGTGATTCATCCGCGACCGTGCGGATTCGGAACCTATCGCGGCCCGGCGGAATTTCCAGGATTCTGCGTACCGCTTGCGAAAGAGCCCGGCGGGCCGGATCAGAGGATCCGGCGAACTGCCGCCAGGATGATCTTCTCGATGTAGCTGTAGTCGCCGTCGACCCGGAACAGCGCTTCCATCTCACCCACCAGCCGTTCGACGCCCGCCTCATCAGCGAAGTACTTCGACTTGAGCGAGACGATGGCCTGCAGGTTATCGTAGTCCGAGTTCGACTCGAAGAACTCCGTGAGCTCCTCGAAGCGTCCCGGTGACACGTCGCGCGAGATCATCCGGAGCTCCGCCGGCGTTTCTTCGAGGTCGGCGTTGGCACAGTAGAGCAGCAAGAACGTCTTGAGGTCGGCGTAGGTCCAGGTCGTGGGGTCCATACATGCCGACTGTGGCGAGCGCGGACGGCGGACGCAACATCCTGGGGCCGGCCCGCTAGCCCGCTAGCCCTCGGGCATGAACAACCGCACGACAGCGTCGGCATGCGTCGCAATAACGTCCTCGGCCGCGGTGGGATCGGTTCCGCTCAACCGCAGGCACTCGGGTGCCTGGCTGAAGATCATCCCGACCGCGCCGATGAACATGTAGTAGAGATGCAGCGGCGCGACGTCGGCGACGACGCCCTCACGCCGAGCGCGCTCGAGGATCGACGTCGCCAGATCGAACAGCGGTTTTCCATGGCGGTCGACGTGCCAGCGCATCCGCGGGCCGGGGCGCCGGCCCTCCTCGTTCATGAGGCGCACGATCGCCGGGTTGTGCCCCGCGAAGCTCACGCAGATCCGGATGACCGCCTCGAGCTGATCGCGGACGTCAGAGTCGTCGGCAAGCGCCCCGGCAAGCGCATCGCGCAGGCCCTCGAACGCACGGTCGACGGCCGCCTTCCAGAGCTTTTCCTTGTTTCCGAAGTAGTAGGTGATCAGCCCCAGATTGACGCCGGCCGCGGCTGCGACCTCGCGGGTGGTCGTGCCGTCGAAGCCGCGTTCGGAGAAGATCTGCAACGCCGCCACGAGGATGCTCTCACGCGCCTCACCCCTCGTGTGCGCCTCGACCCGTCCACTCCGTCCTGCCATCGAGTCTCTGCTCCTTGCCCGCCGACTGCCGGAAGGGGGTTTAGGCAGTTGACTGAAATCAGGTCAAGCGTTACTTAGTCGTTCGACTAATACGAGGAAGACGACTCGGAGCGTGAACGGAGGAACGATCGTGAACCAGAAATCGAGCAACGTGCTCGCCGTCCAGGTGCTCCTCACGGTGACGGCGCTGGAGTTCTTCGGCCCGCCCGTGCGCGACATCGGCGGCAGCCACGCACTCAATCCGACGTGGGTCGGCCACGCCCGCGTCCACCTGATCTGGCTGCTCGGCTTCATGCTCACGTCCGGCATCGCGAACGTCTATCTGATTTGGTTCCGGCGCCCGTTCGAGCTGCGCAACCTGTGGCTGTCGGCGGCCTGGCAGTGCTGCAACATGGCCGGCTTCTGGGCGGCATTCTTCTTCGCACCGATGTACGGCGGCGAGATGACGATGGAAGGTGTGCACATGCACATCCTGGGGCTCGACGAGAATGTCTTCGTCTTCACCGTCTTGACGATCCTCCTCGCCGCAGGCCTCGGACTGCTCTCACGCATCCCGCCGCACACCATCCCGACGGAGCAGCAACATGAAGCGCGCTGAGGTCGACGTTCTCGTGGTGGGCGCCGGACCCGTCGGTCTCATGGCGTCATTGCTGCTGGCCCGCCGCGGCATGCGCAGCCTCGTCGTCGAACGCCGCGACGGTCCCCACCGCGCGCCGCAGGCCCACGTCATCAACCCACGCACGCTCGAGATCTGCCGCATGGCCGGCATGGACATGGACGCGCTTCGCGCCGCCGCCACCCCGCGCGAGGACGGCTCGCGTGTCCGCTTCATGACGACGCTGGCCGGTGAGGAGCTCGGCTCGCTCGAGTACGAGCGTCAGGGCGACGAGAACCTCGAGTACACACCCACACCGCTCCTCAACCTTCCGCAGCATCTCTTCGAGCCGATTCTGCTCGGAAACGTCCACGCCGAGGCGCTGGCGAGGGTCGAGTACCACCGGCAATGGCAGGCGCTCGAGCAGGACGACGAAGGCGTCACGTCGCTCATCGAGAACCTCGAAGACGGGACCACCCACGAAGTGCGAAGTCGCTACGTGCTGGCGGCCGACGGCGCCGGTAGCCGTGTGCGCAAGTCGCTCGGCATCGAGATGGACGGACCCGCCGAGATCCAGAGCTTCCAGATGGTCCACCTGCGCGCCGCGCTGCGCGATCTCGTCGGTGACCGACCCGCGATCATATACTGGATCCTCGAGCCATCGGCGACCGGGACCTTCGTGGCCCACGACATAGACGGCACGTGGGTGTTCATGCGGCCCTACGATCCGAGCACCGAATCGGCCGAGAACCTCGACGAGGAAGCCTGCGCGGCCGTCGTCCGACGAGCGATCGGCGCGCATGCCGACTTCGAGATCCGCGACATCGGCACCTGGACGATGACTGCGCAGGTGGCGCAGCGCTACCGCGTCGGCCGGGTGTTCCTCGTTGGCGACAGCGCCCATCGCTTTCCACCGGCAGGCGGCATGGGAATGAACACCGGCATCCAAGATGCCCCCAACCTCGTGTGGAAGCTGGCCGCGGTCGATTCGTGGAACGCTCCCCCCACGCTGCTCGATACCTACCAGGCCGAGCGGCAGCCAATCGCCCACAGCAACTCCGAGCAGAGCCTCACCAATGTCGTGAACCTGCTCGAGGTTTTCGAAGCGCTCGGCCTCGACGCCGACGAAGAGGCATCGAAGGTCCGGATGACCGACCGACTCGCCGACCCCGAGAGCCGCGCACGTGTCGAGACCGCCATCGAAAACCAGCGGGATCACTTCGACATGCTCGGACTCCAGCTCGGCTTCCACTACGAGACGGGCGCACTCACGCCCGACGGCACGCCGGCACCGGTCGCGATCAATCCGGTCGGCGATTTCGTGCCGAGCTCGCGCCCCGGCTCGCGCGTTCCCCACGCCTGGGTGCGCGCTGAGGGGCGGCGCGTATCGCTTCTCGATCTGATCGCGTACGACGCTTTCACGCTGATCACCGGATCGGACGGCGACGCGTGGCGAGCGGCCGCCGATGGGCTCGCGGCCACGCGCCTAGGCTCGCACGTGCGCTGCCTCACGTCGGGACGGGAACTGGAAGACCCCGAGGGTCACTGGGCAGCGGTGTCCGGTATCGCAAACGACGGCGCTCTTCTCGTGCGCCCCGACCAGCACGTGGCGTGGCGCTCGAGGTCCATGGCAGCCGACCCGGCCGCGGAGCTCGAGTGCGCGATCGCGCACGGCCTCATGCGTACGCACCGCGCGCTGAGCCACGACCGACACGCCCCACGCGCAGGGCGATGAGCGAGCGGCGGGTAATGCGAGCTAGCCGCCGGAGGCGGCGTTGTACGATGTCGTGGCTAAAGCTCGGGCCGGCTGTCGAAGCGATCGAAGCCCCACGCCAGGCCGAGTAGCCAGAGTGCGCCCGTCGGCAGCATCACCGCGGCGAACGCCACGCCGGACAGTTCGTCGATCGGCGCGTACAGACCGAAGCGGTCGGCGGCCATGGTTGCCACCAGGTAGCTGAACGAGAACCATGGCAGATCGCCGCGCACGGGCGTTTTCTATGCAAACGGGAGACCTGACGCACACCGCGCGCGAGCTCGTCAGGTGAAAAGCGCGAAATCCCGCATGGGACCACGACTTGGACACTCCGCCGCCCGCGCTGCTATGTACTCGCGCATGAGCACTGCCGTGCGCGTTGAACGATCCGGCCCCGTCACCTCGGTCATTCTCGATCGCCCCAAGGTCCGCAACGCAGTCGACCGCGACACGGCGCGAGCGCTCGCCGACGCGTTTCTCGCCTTCGAGGCGGACGACGATGCACGTGTCGGCGTTCTCGTCGGCGATCACGGTACGTTCTGCGCCGGCGCGGATCTGAAAGCGGTCGCCGCCAACGCCGGTGCGCCGCGCGTGACCGAACCCGCCACCGGCGCCGGCTGGGATCCGCTGACCACTGACGGGCCCATGGGCCCGTCGCGCATGCTGCTGTCCAAACCGGTCATCGCGGCGGTCGAAGGGCACGCCGTGGCCGGCGGTCTGGAGCTGGCCCTTTGGTGCGACCTGCGCGTGGCCGCCGAGGACGCGGTGTTCGGCGTCTACTGCCGGCGTTGGGGCGTGCCGCTGGTCGACGGCGGCACCATCCGCCTGCCGCGTCTGATCGGACACAGCCGCGCGCTCGACATGATCCTTACCGGCAGGGCCGTCGCCGGCCCCGAGGCGC
>SPBQ01000069.1 GCA_004525875.1 Myxococcales bacterium | reverse complement strand
CCCGGCCGGTTGCCTGAGGCTCCCTCGCTGCCGACAATCGCGCGTTGTGGCGACTACCACGCCGACAAGAGGGAGCAGACATGAGCGAGCGATTCACCACGATCCGATACGACCGCCGCGGCCCCATCGCGGAAATCGTCCTCGACCGTCCCGAGAAGCTCAACACGATGCCGTTCGAGCTGTTCTACGAGATCCGTGACGTCTTCACCGAGATCGACGAGGACGATGAGATCCGCGCGGCAATCGTCCGGGCGGAGGGCCGGATGTTCACGGCGGGCCTGGACCTCAAGTCGGCAATGCCCGGCTTCGTGTCGAGCGCCGGCGGCGGCAACGGGAACCGCAGCGACGCCTCCTCCAGCCGCGCTACCCAGAACCTCAAGCTCTATCGCACGATCAAGAACCTCCAAGACTGCTTCACGGCCATCGAGCGGTGCCGCAAGCCGGTCATCGCCGCGGTCCACGGAAAGTGCATCGGCGGCGGCGTCGACCTGATCACGGCGTGCGACATCCGCCTTTGCAGCGCGGACGCGAGCTTCTCGATCTTCGAGACCAAGATCGCGATCGTGGCCGACGTCGGCACGCTGCAGCGGATCACGGCGGTGGTCGGCAAAGGCATGGCCCGCGAGATGGCGTTCACCGGCAAGTTCGTACCGGGCGAGCTCGCCGAGCGCTGCGGACTGGTGAACCGTGTGTACGGCGACAAGGACGCGCTGCTAGCCGGTGCGCGCGAGCTGGCCGACGAGATCGCCGCGAACTCGCCGCTCGCAGTGCAGGGCACCAAGATGGTTCTCAACTACTCGGACGAGCACTCCACGAACGAGGGTCTCGAGTACGTCGCCCAGTGGAACTCCTCGTTCTTCCAGAGCAACGACCTGCTCGAAGCGATGAGCTCCTTCGTCGAGAAGCGCCCCTCCGACTTCAAGGGAGACTGACGACGCGGGGGCGCCCGATCACTCCACGAACTCGCTGCCGCCCGAGTAGAAGCCGTCATCGACCCCACCCGGACCGTCGCCGACGAACGCCGCCGCGCCCGCGCTCGGCCGGCTCGTCGGGCCGTAACCAAAACCGTCCAACGACGGCGTCTCGCGGATGCTCGAATCTTCGGGCGAGCGCGCTGCGGGCGATCCGACGTAGCGGCCGTCCGCGGCCAGCTGTGGAATTCCGCCGACGTACGTTCCATCGGGCGCAAGCCGCGGCGTACCGCCGACATAGGTTCCGTCGGGGGCCAGCTGCGGCGTGCCGCCGACGTAAGTCCCATCCGGGGCCAGCTGCGGCACGCCGGCACGGTACTGTCCGCCCGGCGTGGCCTCGAGCCACGTGCCCACATAGCTGCCATCCGGCGCCAGCTGTGGCTGGCCGGCGACGTAGCTGCCGTCGGGCGCGAGTTGAGGGGTCGGATCGTCGTCGGAAACTCCCTGGGGATCGAGCTCGGCACCCCACTGGGCACAGGCAAGGCCGGGGACGGCGACGATCAGCACGAAGGTCAGAGCTTTCAGGATCACGAGGATCACCTCCGCAAATGTTTCCGCACGCAGCGTACTCCGGTCGCGCGACCAAGTGAACGGTGCGCGGGGCGGGTGCAGGCCCGTTATGCCTGGACCAGGATCAGGCCGGCGGCCAGGGCGATGCTCGCCAGGATGCGCCGCCGGCCGAAGCGCTCGCCAAGCATGCACACGCCGACCAGGGTGGCGAAGATCACACTGGTCTCGCGCAGCGCCGCGACCGCGGCCATCGGCCCCTGCGACAGCGCCCACAGAACCACCGTGTAGCCCACGATTGCCATGAGCCCGCCGGCCGCGGCACGCGCCCCCTCGGAGCGCAGGAAGTCGACTACGGCGCCGCGCCGGACGATCGCCGCCGTGACCGCGATCGGAATCGCGTACAGCCAGAGCACCCAGGCGGCGTACGAGAACGGCGAGCCGGCGCAGCGCACGCCCAGGCCGTCGAGCGTCGTGTAGGCGCTGATGAGAACCGCCGTCAGCACGGCGCTTCGCGTCGCGGTCGGTGAGGTGCCCGCCGCCGGGATACCGAGGCTGGCGATCGCGCCGGAAGCCAGCACCAGGCCGATGGCCTGCATCGTCGCCGGCATCTCACCTGCCGTCAGCGCGGCGAGCAACGCAACGCCGAGCGGGGCCAGTCCGCGCGCGATGGGATAGACTTGGCTAAGGTCGCCGAGCGTGTACGCACGCACCAGCACGATCTGGTAGACGAAGTGAACAAGCGTCGTGGCGGCCAGGTACGGCCAGGCGGCGCGCGCCGGCAGCGGCAAGAAAATCGCGGCCGTGCCGGCGACCAACGCGCCTGTGCAGCTCACGACGCTGATGTTGAGCAAGGGATCGCGGCTCGCCTTGGTCACCGCGTTCCAGCTCGCGTGCAGCAGCGCCGACAGCAGCACGAGCCCCACCAGAGTCCATTCCATCTGCATGCAGCGGCGTCTAGTTCTCGCGCATCCGGCGCCGCCAGTCCCACGGCTTCTCGAACGAGCCTTGCCAGACTCCGCGGCGGGCCCGGCGCGCCTCGTCCTCCAGCTCGATGTAACGTTCCGAGTAGCGCCGGTAGGCGACCGCCCAGCCCCCACGCACCTGCTCGGCGGCGATGTCGCGGTCGCCCGCGCGGCAGACGGCGACCGGCCGATCGTAGGGATCGACGTCCTTCACCTCACAGCTGAGCCGACGCCCGCCTGCAAGGCGATCGAGCTCGACGGTGGAGTACTGTCCACAGCGCCACCGGACGCCGTCGTCGCGTTCGCAGTACTGCCCGGTCTCGGGCGCATCGATGCCGAACAGCCGAATCTTGCGACCGTCGATCTCCACCCCGTCGCCGTCGACAACCACCGCCGTGCCCTCGATGACCGAGCCTTCTCCGGATTGCGAAGCACCCGACGAGCAGGCTCCGAGCAGGCCGAGCACAAGCAGATACGAGAGCACGGGGACGTTCACCGCGCCGGAGAACCTCGCGGCAGGCCGGACGGAGCGATCGGCCGTGGAGGCGGCGCGCCAACGCAACGCCTGGAGGCCCTTTCTATCTACAGGCAGAGCTCGGCCATCGTCCGCAGCGTTTCGGAATTCGGCCCCTGCAGCACGAGCATCGTCGCCTTGGAGGCTTCCCACACCGCAAGACCGTCGCGCACGCGCTCCTTGGGTCCCACCAGACAGATCGCGTCGACGAGATCGTCGGGAACCTCGGCGGTGGCCTCCTTCTTCTTGCCGTCCAGATAGAGGTCCTGGATCTTTCGGGCGGGACCTTCCCAGCCCATCCGCGAGACGAGGTTGTTGTAGAAATTCTTGCCGCGCGCACCCATGCCACCCACATACAACGCGATGGCGGGCTTCAGTAGATCGCGACATTTCGCGAAGTTGTCGTTGATGATGACGTTGATCATCGGGAGAATCTCAAAGTCCGCGGACGACTTGTCTCCGCCGGCCTTGGCGAAGCCGCGCGCGATCGGCTCGTCGAACTGGGACAGCCCTTCGGCGCTGACCCAGATCGGCATGAAGCCGTCCGCCAGCTCCGCGGCCACCTTGACGCCGCCGGGCGAAATGGTAGCGGTGACGATGGGGATGTCGGCACGGCCGTGCAGGATGCTGCGCAGCGGCTTGCCCAGCCCGCTTGCGCCGGGACCTCTGTAAGGTAGCTGGTACTCCACACCGTCGAACTCCACAGGCGCCTCGCGGCGAAAGATCGCACGCAGAATCTGGATGTACTCGCGTGTGCGCGTGAGCGGCTTGCCATACGGCACACCGTGCCAGCCCTCGATGACCTGCGGGCCGGAGGGGCCGAGGCCGACGATCATGCGACCGCCGGACAGGGCGTCGACCGTCATGGACTGCATCGCGCACATGGCCGGCGTACGCGCCGGCATCTGCATGATGCCGGTGCCGAGCTGGATCTTCGATGTCTGGCCGGCGATCCATGCCAGCGGTGTGATCGCGTCGGCGCCCCAGGCCTCGGCCGTCCAGACCGAATCGTAGCCGAGCTCCTCGGCCTCGCGAATGAGATCGATGTCGATCGAGACGGTGGCGCCCATTCCGGCGGCCGTGAGACCCAGTTTCATTTCCTATTCCTCCAGTGTGGATGTGTCGCCCTCGTCCTGGCCCAGTGAACGCGCCTTGAGCAGGCGGCGCATGATCTTTCCCGAACGCGTTTTGGGGAGCGCATCGATGAACTCGAGCTCGGAGGGCTGGGCGATCGGTCCGAGTGCGACGCGCACGTGCTCGATGAGCTCGGCTCGGAGCGCACCGTCTCGCTCGCGCCTCTCGCGGCCGTTCACGACGACGTATGCCTTGATGCGCTCTCCCTTGATCTCGTCGGGCAGCCCGATGACGGCTGACTCGGCGACCGCCTCGTGCGTGATCAGCGCGCTCTCTACTTCGGCCGTGCCGATGCGATGGCCGGCAACGTTCAGAACGTCATCGCTGCGTCCGAGCACGGCCCAGTATCCTTCCTCGTCGCACACCGCGATATCGCCCGTGACGTAGCCGCCGAGCTTCTCGCTCCAGTAGCTTGCGTATCGCTCGGGATCGTTCCAGATGGTCCGCATCATGTAGGGCACCGGCCGCTCCATCACGAGCGTACCGCCCTCGCCGGGGCCGAGCGCGTTGCCATCGCCGTCGACGACCTTCAGGCGAACGCCGGGCATCGGCTTGCCGACGTAACCCGGGCGCCCCTGCATTCCCGGGAAGGTCCCGATCATCGGGCTGGCGATCTCGGTCTGCCAATAGTTGTCTGCCACCTGACCGCCGTCGGCACAGATGTGCTCCTGAGCCCACACCCACGCCTCGGGATTGAAGGGCTCGCCGGCGCAATAGAACATCCGGAGCGACGATCGGTCGTGCCCACGCAGAACATCCTCGCCCAGGCGCATGAACATCCGCACCGTGGTAGGCGCCGTGAACATCGTCGTGACGCGATACTTCTCGACCACGCGCCACACGATACCCGCGTCGGGATAGTCGGGGGCCCCCCCGCGAATCACCTGAGACGCTCCGGCCATCATCGGTCCGTAGCAGATGTAGGCGTGGCCGACGATCCAGCCGATGTCGGAGGTGGACCACCAGACGTCCTTCTCGCGGGGATCGAAGTAGTGCTGCATCATCAGATGCACACCCACCGCGAAGCCGCCGTGCACGTGGACGACCCCCTTCGGCTTCCCCGTGGTTCCCGAGGTATAGAGGATGAAAGCCGGGTCCGAAGCGTCCATCGGCTCCACCTCGCACACCGGCTTCTGGTCGCCGACGAGCGCGGCGAAGTCGGCCTCGTGCGCAGCGAGCGGTGTGTTCGGATCGCGTCGAAGCACGACGATCTTCTCGACGAAATCGAGACCGTCCACGGCGCTGTCCACGATCAGCTTCAGCGGAACCGCGCGTCCGCGCCGGTAAGTCACGTCAGTGCAGATCACGACGCGGGCGCGACAGTCCTCGATCCTGTAGCGCAGCGCCTCGGAGCCCATGCCTGCATACACCACGGAGTGGATCGCGCCGACGCGCGCACAGGCCTGCATCGCGAACAGGCCCTCGGGGGAGAGGGGCATGTAGATGATAACCCGGTCGCCACGACCCACGCCGAGTGATCGCAGCGCGTTGGCCGTGCGGGCGACCGCGTCGAGGACATCGGCGTAGGTGAACGTACGCGGCGCGTCCCGTTCCGACTCGCAAAACAGCGCCGCTTTCGCGCCGAGTCCTCGTTCGAGGTTCCGCTCCAGGCAGTTGTACGAAAGGTTGGTCGTCCCCCCGACGAACCACTCGTGGGCTGGTCCGTCGATCCGCGACACGTCGGTCCAGCGCTTGAACCAGTACAGCTCTCGCGCCGCTCGCGCCCAGAAGACGTCAGGCTCACGTGCCCAGTCGTCGTACCAAGCGTCGTAGTCGCCGACGAGAGCGCCAGCGCGCACGCGCTCGGACGGGTCGAGCCGGATATCGTTGTGCGAAAGCGCTTCTATGGTATCCGCATGCGTATCCGCGGGGGTATCGGAACGTTCGGTCACGGCGCGCGACCCTATCGGCGAGCCGTCTTCTAGGCAATGTACAGAAGATCGCGAAACCGGTGCCGAAGAGGTTCAGGCCGCGATCTGCGCGCCGCGACCCGTAATCTCGATCCCCGCGCGCCGAAGGTGCACGGCGAGCGCATGCTGGACGATCGAACAGCCGCGCGTCGAACGATCGAGATCGCGCCGCAGCTGACGCAGCCGCCGTTCCAGCGCGTGCAGGCGGCGTGCCGCGGCTGCGCGCTCGCTCCCCGTCGACTCGTTGTAGACGTCGACGGCGGCCGCTATCCGCGCGCCGACCTCGGCTAGCTCGAGGCGCGGTGTGGTCTCGGGTCCGCAGGCAAGTCGCTGTCGCTCGCTTTGCAGCGACGTTTCAAGCTCGGTCAGGCGCTCGAGACAGCGCTCGCCGAGGCTTCCGGCCAGCTCACTCGCAACCAGCTGCCGATCGGCTAGCGATCCGTGCCAACCGAGCTTGCGGTCGCCGATCGGGCGCGCACCGATGGGCGAAGCATCGACGACAGCGATCGATCGACACGGCGCGTGTGCGCCAACGAATGGCGAGAACGGATTCGTGGAATTGAGAGCGACCGCGTGCGTGAAGTAGTCCGGCCAGTGCCGGTCCTCCCCGAAGTTGTTGTCGCTGATTCCGACCGAGACGACGCCATCCGCGAACATCTCGGGATGGTGCATATGCAACAGGCGGACCTTCTCCACCGAGGAATTGTGGAACACTGCACCGGGTCGCGATAGCTGCCGCGGCCGTCGAACCATGAACCAGCGAGACACGGACGTCGGGCTCGAAGAGAGCCGCTCGCCCTCGCGGTCGTAGTGGTCGACGTCGCTCGAGATGAAACCGTCGACGCCCAGCTGGGCCGCGGCGTGTGTGACGGTCGGAGCCGTCGAGGCGCTCGACACGATGACGGCCTTGAGACCTGGGCAGTGATCGCGGATGCGACGGACAACCTCGGCATCGATCACCAGCCGGTGACGACTCCGGCGCCAGGCGCGCTCGGCGAACGCCTCGAGCTGGCCCGCGGAGTAGGACGAGGCGCGCGCCATCAGGACGTTGCGTAGCACGGCCTGGACAGCGTTGACGTACTCGCTGCCGAGATGCCGCGCGAGGACGTGATCCCACGCGGCCCAGCGGTTACCGGCCTTGACGGTCGTCGCATACATCAGCCCGGCGAGGCCCCAGTCGCGCAACCCACGGATGAAGTTGACCGTGCTGCTGACGGGTCGTCGCAACGCGAAGAACGGTTCCGGATCAGCCTCGGCGTCGCTGTCGACGAAGGCACGGGCACAACGAGGATCAGAAAGGATCTCCCAGCCGAGCACCTCGCCAAGCGTCACGCCAAGATGGACGGTCTTGTCGAGATCGAGAACCACGAAATCGGTCTCGGGCGGGATCAGATCGCAAATGCGTTCGACCAGCGGCGCCACACCGCCATGGACGGTGTAGCGATCCACGAGGCGGAATCGGCTACGCGGCGTCTTCACGGTGGACATGCCGGTCATGCCGGAAATGGTGGACGTCGTGGACACCTGGGAAAGCGCGGCACCGTAGCGCGGACGACGTCCCCGGCGCAAGCCGGGTGGCGTCTCCGGGGCCGGCCGAGTAGATAGCCCAGCTGACCAAGCATGCCGGTCGAGGGAGAAGCATCATGACGGAACGCAGCGGCCTGCTGGCCTTCTGGAAGAACTACGATCGTAAGAACGTCCTGCGCTACGCGCAGATCGCGGACGAGCTGGGCTACGACTCGTTCTGGCTGCCCGAGGCCTGGGCCTACGAGGTCTTCAGTCTGCTGACCGAGATCGCCGTCCACACGAAGAACATCAAGATCGGCACCGGAATCGTCAACGTGTTCAGCCGCTCGCCCGGGCTGCTCGCGATGCACGCCGCCACGCTCGACGAGATCTCCGACGGCCGTTTCATGCTGGGACTCGGCACATCCGGCGAACGCGTGGTCGAGGGATTTCACGGCGCGCCGTTCAAGAAGCCTCTCACGCGCATGCGCCAGTACATCGGCGTTGTGCAGACGCTGCTGGCCGGCGGCCGACTATCCGACGCCGGCGCCGACCTGTGGGAGTTCCGCAACTTCAAGCTCGAGATGACTCCGGTGCGCGACCGTGTTCCGATCTACTGCGCATGCCTCAACGAGAACGCGATCCGCATGATCGGCGAGGTCGCGGACGGCTGGATGCCGACGTTCTGGCCCTACGACCGGCTCGACGAGGGCCGCAGGTGGATCACCGAAGGCGCTGCGAAATCGGGGCGCGACCCCGAGCAAGTGGTCACCGCACCGTTCACGACCGTGATCCCGATGCCCGACACCGACCAGGCCTATTCCTCGGCGCGCGGCCTCATCTCCTTCTACATCGGTGGCATGGGCGACTACTACAAGGCGCTTCTTACGCGCATGGGATTCGGCGAGGACTGCGAGATCGTCGACCGGCTCTACAAGGAGAAGAAGCGCGACGAAGCCGCCGCGGCCGTCTCCGAGAAGATGCTCAACGCGCTCGTGATCGCCGGCGAGCCCGGGTTCTGTCGCGACCGTCTCGGCGACTGGCGCAAGGCAGGTGTGGAGCTGCCGATCCTCGGCCTGCCCACCGACATGGGGCCGGAGATCTGCGAGTGGTACATGCAGGAGATGCAGCCATCTGCTTGACGCAATCTCGTCCCGCCGCGCAGTCGGGACGCCTTCGGCCTGAACGACACACGATG
>SPBQ01000345.1 GCA_004525875.1 Myxococcales bacterium | reverse complement strand
TCCACCGGGCGCGATGGTGGCGATCTTCAGCGTCCCGGCGGTGGCGTCGATTGCCGTGAGAAACAGCGATGCCGTTGCGGCTAGTGCCAGGAGGCGGAAGGAGGCGAGTCGTCGGGTGCTCATCTGTGGAACGTCCTAGAAGTAGTCGTTGCCTTCGTCGAGTAGCTGCCGGGCCTGTGCTTGGGCGATCGTGTTGCTGAGGGTGAGCCCGGGCGCCTCGGGGTCGGCTTCGACGACCTCGGTGAGCAGCCGATCGTGCAGCGAGCGGTCGAAGACGTTGCGAGCGTAGGTGCGAGCGAAGAGAACCTTGGCCATGAGGTTGCGAGCGTCGCTGATTTCGATGGCTCGCTCGAAGTGATGCTTGCCTTCCTCGGGCTTGCCGCCGAGCGCGGCCGGGCGGAGGTTCAACAGCACGCCTAGATAGAGGTGGGCACCGCCGTCGTCATACCGGTCGTCCAGCATCACCACGCGTTGCATGAGCGTTTCGACCTTGGGAATCTCCGCGACCGCGGCCCAATCCTCCGAGTGGGCCTCGATCCAACCGGCCCATGCGCTGCCGAAGCCGTAGAGCGCGGCGATGTCTGACGACCCTGTCTTGGCGACGGCAGCGGCGAACGGTTCGTAGGGGCCGTCGATGGTCTTGCAGACCCGCTCGGTTTCGGCGCAAAGCGCTCGCCGTCCGTAGGTGAGCGAGCGCTCGGTGAGGCGTTGGCGGCGCGCCGGGTCCTCGACGAACGCGGTGCCATAGGCACCGTAGAGCCGAGCGCCGGCGAGCAGGAGCTCCGGGCTTTCGGGATCGCCGGCGATCAATCCGTCGAGCATGATGAGATAGGCCGGAGCTCCGTCGCGAACCGTCGCGATGTCGTTCTGGGACAGGATGGCGGTTGAGACGTTGTCGGCCAGACGCGCGGAGGCGGACCCCATCACCAGCCCGCATCCGGGCAGGACGAGAGCGAGGATCCATGTTGTGAGCGTGAGCGGCCTCACGGGGGGGTGCCTTCATTCGAGCGAGGCAGTGGGCGGCGAGCCAGCCCGACAACATGATGGGCTCGGTCGTGATTGTCAATCGGAGCAGGGGGAGCAGGCGCTGCAAGCGCCGCCGCCGTGGGCTCCGTCGCTACGCCACGCCGGCGATCCGGTCGACGGCCGTGATCGCACCCGGCGCCAGCTCGAGGACTTTCGGGTGGTTCTGCTGGAAAGCGAGACTCAGGCACGCGTCGGGTACGGAGTTGATCGCCAGCGCCATCAGCTCCGGCGCCAAGCCCGCTCGGAACACGCCCGAGTCGATCCCTGTCCGGCAAACACCGGTCAGTCGCCGGAGGAACGAAGCCTGCGCCTCTTGCGCTTCCTGGAACAGCTCGTTCCTGAGTGTCGAGCTCAGGCCCGCTGTCGCGTAGACGTGGAAACGCCATGCGGCGAAGTTCTCCACGACGTGCGCGAAGAAGGCGCTGACGTAGCAGTGCAGCTGCTCGACGGGGTCGTCCGTGGAATCGATATCGGCATTGATGCGCTCGAAGTAGCGATCCTGCTGCCGGGAGACGAGCGCCTTGTAAATCTCTTGCTTGCTCTCGAACAGGTTGTAGAGCGTTCCCACCGACAGCTCCGCGCGCTGGGCGATGTCCTCGATGCGAGCAGCCGCAAACGGCTGCTCCATGAACACCTCCTGCGCGGCGTCGAGCACGATCTCGATGCGAAACATGTGCTCGCGCGCTTTGCGGGAGAGCTGCTTGGGATGATGAGGCGCGGTCATCACGTCAGGGAGAAGCTATGCGGGCGGACCACCAGATGGAAGCCTATCTTCCGCATTGCCCTGCCGGGGGCTTCAGTTCGGGCAAGTCGCCCCCGCCGTTCTGTTACAGCGGGAATGAAGCTACGGTCGGTGCTGATCCGGCCGACCGGGGGGGAGGTTCTCATGTGCGGTATCGTAGGCGGAACGTTCCGGAGCGCAGCCGCGTCGGACGTTCTGGACGGCGCGATGGCGACGCTTCACCATCGCGGGCCGGACTCGACCGGCAAGTGGATCTCGGAGGACGGCCGCTGGGCGCTCGGCCACACGCGCCTGTCGATCATCGGCCTCGACAACGGGGCGCAACCGATGAGCGGCGCCGACGGGTCGGTGCAGCTCGTCGCCAACGGCGAGTTCTACGGCTACCGGGCGATTCGTGACGAGCTGCGCTCGGACGGTGCCGAGTTCTCTACCGACTCGGACAGCGAGATCGCGCTGCACCTGTACCTGCGCGAGGGGCTGGGACTGACCCGTCATCTGCGCGGCGAGTTTGCCGCGCTCATCGCCGACCGGCGCAACAACGCGATGATCGCCGTTCGCGATCGCTTCGGAATCAAGCCGCTCTTCTACTCGATTCACGGCGGGAACGTGCTGTTCGCCTCCGAGGTGAAGGCACTGCTCGCCATGGGCGTCCCTGCCCGCTGGGACCGGGAGTCTGTATTCCAGGAGGCGTTCCTGTTCCGACCCCATGAGCGCACGATGTTCGCGGGTATCCACACCGTTCCACCGGGCCACTACGCCATCGCGCAGGATGGCGACATCAAGCTGTATCCGTACTGGGATCTGTCGTTCCCGACGGCTGAGGAGCTCGCAAAGGACGATCGCAGCGACGCGGAGATCGTCACCGGCTTCCGCGAGGTGCTCGCCGACGCGGTTCGCGAGCGGCTGGTCGCCGACGTCGAGGTCGCGTCGTACCTGAGTGGTGGCATCGATTCCTGCGCGGTGCTCGGACTGGCCCAGCAGGGCCTCGATCGCCCGATTCGTGCCTACACGCTCACTTTTGACAACGACCTTTACGACGAGTCGGCGCTCGCCGAGCAGCAAGCCGAGCTCGTCGGCGCGACGTACAACCCGATACCGGTGGTGGCTGAGGATCTCGCGCACGCTTATGGCGATGCGGTCTGGCACGCGGAGACACCGTTCGTCAACGGGCACGGCGTCGCGAAGTTCCTGCTCAGCCGAGCGGTTCGCGACGCCGGTATCAAGGTGGTGTTCTCCGGCGAGGGCGCCGACGAGATAGTGGCAGGATATCCACCGTTTCGCCGCGACGTCCTGCTCTACAACAACGAAGGGCAGGACCCGGCCACCGTCCAGAAGCTTCTGGCCGACATGCACGACTCCAACAAGGCGACGCGCGGACTGCTGACGAGCGACGCGGCGCCGCCGCCCGAGCTGGAGTCGGTCCGGCGGCGGCTGGGGTGGGTTCCGTCCTGGATCGAGGTCTTCTCGCAGATGGGCAAGCAGACCACCGCCCTGTTCCGCGACGAGCTGACGAAGAGTCTCGGTGACATGGATCCATACGACGTCTCACTGGGCCGGCTGCGCATCGAGGAACGCGTCCGCGGGCGCGATCCGCTCAACCAGGCGCTCTACCTGTGGTCGCGCGTTCAGCTACCGAACTTCGTTCTCACGTTCCTCAGCGACCGCATGGAGATGGCCCATTCGATCGAGGGTCGCGTTCCATTCCTCGATCACGAGGTTGCCGAGTACGCCGCCGGCATCCCCACCCGGATGAAGATCAAGGGGATCCGCGAGAAGCACGTTCTTCGCGAGGCCGCTCGCGACGTGATCATCGAGCCGGTCTACAACCGCGAGAAGCATCCCTTCACGACGCCGCCCACGCGCGAGCACGATGACTCGATGCTCGAGCTGTTCGCCGATACGTTCGCTTCCAAGACGATGGAGGACCAGCCCGTCTTCGACCCCGGCGCCGCGCGCGGGATGCTCGCCAAGCTCGGGGCCTGCGCGCCCGAGGAGCGTGTCGGGATCGAGGGGGTGCTCCATCGGATCCTCAGCACGACGCTCATGCACGAGCGCTTCGGGATGACGGGGT
>SPBQ01000265.1 GCA_004525875.1 Myxococcales bacterium | reverse complement strand
GACCGGAGTAGACGGACGTGAACATGCGGTAGAAACCGCAGAGGCTGGCCAGCGACGGATCGCCGAGCGACTCATACTCGCGATGGCGAAAGAATCTCAGCACCGCCCGCGTAGTCGCGGCCGATCCATAGTAGACGATCGACGGCTCGCCGAGCAGCTTCCAGGTGTGGGGATGGTCCTCGCGCAGACGACGCAGCACGGTGCGGTGGAGGAGGAGCCCCGGCAGCGCCATCAGCAGCAGACTGGCGGAGGCGAGCAGGAACAGCGAGCCGAGCATGGAAGCTCCGGCATCCAGGTACTCGAAGAACAGGATCAGCGTGATGAGCTGCTCCACCACCGGCCCGCTGATCAGAGTAGCCTGGTTGCTCGCAGATGCCGAATCGGCGCGGCCGCACCGCGTCCCGTGGCGCCTCCCGAGATCCTGGCCGTACTCCGCCGTATGGACTCTCAAGAGCCGCCGCGCCCGGCTGCATAACGAACAACACGGACGGTTTCCAGCGTAACGAGCCCGTCTTCGATCATCGCGTCGATGCGCGGCATGATTCGCTGGATGTTCGCCTCGGTGTCGACCGCCTCGAGGATCATCGGCAGATCCTGGCTGAGCCGCAGGAGATTGCCCGTATGAAGGTGACTGGCAGCGCCGAATCCCGCGACCCCGCGCAACACGGTCGCGCCGGCAATCTTCTCCTTGCGCAACATCTCCATCAGCGCCTGGTACAGCGGGCGCCCCTCGTGCCGATCGTTCTCGCCAAGGAAAATCCGTAGAAGAACCTGCTCGCCTTCTAGCTCGCGCATCATGCTCCTCCGATCAGAACGCGTCCCGCCGCGAACCCCGCCCAGGTCGCGAGGAGACACACGACGACGTTGGCTGCGACGTTCGCCGCGGCAAGCCGCAGATCTCCATCCTGGAGGTATCGCACGGTCTCGTAGCCGAATGTGGAGAATGTCGTGAACGCCCCCAGAAAACCCACCGCGACGGCCAGCCGCAATGTTCGCGGGATGGCGTCGGTGGCCAGCGCGGCGTGCATGAACAGCGCCAGCGCGAAGCAACCGATCACGTTCACCACCAGCGTCCCGAAAGCGAAGCCCTCACCGAACACACGGTAGGCCCAGCCGCTGACCAGGTAGCGCCCCACGGCTCCGAGCGCACCGGCCGCGGCCAGGGCGAGGATCTCGCTCATCTCCGCTGGCCCGCCTGATTTCCGCGATCTGCTCGGCTCATCCGAAGTAGAATGGTACGGCGCCCGCCCCCTGTCATCCCGACTCCGCTCGCCGCTGCACGTGCCACGTGCCACGCGCCGCCGCCCCGTGGGCCCGCGACGGGTTCTCGCAGCAGCGGAGCACGAGGAGAGGAAACCATGACCGGATTCGAGCAGATAGAGAGCCATGTCGGCGAGTACTTCGACCGGCGGCTGAGCCGCCACGGGGCGACTGCGCAAGGCGCGGCGTGGGCAACGGGCGAGTCGCAGAGGCTTCGCTTCGAGAAGCTCTTGGAAGTCGTCGATGCCTCCGCCCCCTTCTCCATCAACGACTACGGCTGCGGCTACGGCGCCCTGGCCGACTACCTCGAGGAATCGCTGAGCTCGAGCCGATCGTTCGACTACGCCGGCTACGACCTGTCACAAGAGATGGTGCGTGCGGCCCGCGAGCGTCTGACCGAGCGCGGCTTCACGATCGTCGGCTCACCCGCAGAGCTCCCGACGGCCGACTTCACCGTTGCCAGCGGCGTGTTCAACGTGAAGCGCGACGCGACGACCGGCGACTGGGAATGCCTGATGCTCGACACGCTCGATCGCATGGCTGCGGTCAGTCGCCGAGGCTTCGCCTTCAACTGCCTGCAACGCCCGACCGACCCGTCGGCCCGGCGCCCGGAGCTCTACTACACCGATCCGCTCGCGGTCTTCGAGCACTGCCGGCGCCGGTTCTCGCCGAAAGGGGCACTGCTCGCCGACTACGATCTCCCCGAGCTCACCGTCATCGTCCGGACGACCTATCCGCCGGAGGCGGCGTCACACGATGGTACGGCGAGCGTAGCGAGCTCGGACGCCTTGCGCGCGTGACGCGCCACGGTCAAACTTGTGGGCTCCGCAGGAGCCCGCATGGACATACCCCGCAACCCGACGAGAGCCGTCCGCATCGGCTCGGTGACCATCGGCGACGGCAATCCGATCGCCATCCAGAGCATGTGCGCGACCAAGACGCACGACATCGACGCGACCGTCGAGCAGGTACAGGCGCTCGAGCGCGCCGGCGCCGACGTGGTTCGCATCGCCGTCGACAGCAAGCGTGAGGCAGAGGCGCTACTGCGGATCCGCGAACGAACCAGCGCCAACCTGAGCGTCGACCTCCAGGAGAACTACCGCCTGGCGGCCGCCGTGGCCTCCAGCGTCGACAAGCTGCGCTACAATCCGGGTCATCTCTACCACCACGAGCGAGAGAAGCCCTGGCAGGACAAGGTTCGATTCCTCGCCGATACGGCCGGCGAGAACGACTGCGCGATCCGCGTCGGCGTCAACTGCGGCTCCGTGGATCCGTCCAAGGCCGAGAAGTACGCGGCCAACGATTCCATCTCGCCCATGCTTGAGAGTGCGCTCGACCACTGCGAGTTCCTCGATTCGCTGGGCTTCACCCGCTATTGCGTCTCGCTGAAGGATTCCGATCCGAGCAAGGTCGTCGAGGTCAACAAGCGGTTCGCTGAACAGCGGCCCGACGTTCCCATCCACCTCGGCGTCACCGAGGCCGGCCTCCCGCCCGACGGCGTGATCAAGACGCGCATCGCATTCGAGCAACTCGTGAGCCGCGGGATCGGCGACACGATCCGTGTTTCACTCACCGTGCCGAACGATCGTAAGCCCGAGGAGATCGAGGTCGGCCGCAGCATCCTGGAGGACATCGCGGCGGGCCGCGTTCGAAGCGTCGTCGACTTCGGCAGCGGGCTCAATATTATCGCCTGCCCGAGCTGTTCGCGGGTGGAGAACGAGGCGTTCATAGATCTCGCCGGCGACGTCAAGGAGATGACCGACTACGCTCGCGAGCACGACATCACCATCGCCGTGATGGGCTGCCGGGTAAACGGCCCAGGCGAGACGGACGACGCCGACCTGGGCCTGTGGTGCGCGCCGACGTTCGTGAACCTCAAGCGCGGAGAAGAAACGATCGGGCAGTATCCGTACGACGAGATCCTTCCCAAGCTCCGCCAGGAGCTCGACTCCCTGATCGCCTCGCGCGAGCGCTAGCCGCCGGAGGCGGCGACGTGCAATGGTATGGCTAGGCTCGCGCCATGAGCTAGCCGCCGGAGATGTCCAGACGAGCTAGCGGGTTTCCTTCAGTTCACGCTGCGGGTCGGAGCTCTGTGCCAGAGCGGCCTTGGGGATCGGCACGTAACCGGTCCACACCCTGCCCGGAAACTCGCCGGCTTCGAGCCGGGGGCGGATTCGCGCCCAGGCCTCATCAACGCGCCGCGCGCGCCCCGGATCCTCACGCGCGATCCTCGGCTGTATCGCCTCGAGCGAACGCATGAAGCTCGGCAGCATGTCGGCTGCTCCCTGGAGTATGATCCGTTCCGGCAGGAGGCCGAGGAGCCCTTTCATCCCGATCGTGAAGGAGAACACACCGAGGGTCTGTTGCCGAGCCGGGTCCCAGAGGAAAGAGTGAGCTCCTTCGTTGCGAGAAAAGTCACCGGAGATCTGCCCCCAGCACTGGCCGGTGGAGGACCCCAGGTAGCGCGACGCGAACGTGTAACGCATCGTCGGCAGCAGCCGCGCGGCCTTGATGTGTCCGGTGGCCACCTTCCCCTCGGGACCCTGCTCGTGGATGTCGACTTGTCTTACCTTGTCGACGATTTCCGGCGCCAGCTCGGAATCGGTCGCGAGGTCGAAGAGCCACAACGGGTGAAGGCCGAGATACCCGACGGCCTGGGCTCGCGAGACCTGGTCGGATTCCCGGATGATGCGCACGACGATCTCGCCGCTCTCGATCCGACTCCACTCGTCGGGGCTGATATCGATCTCGGAGCTGTCGGGAATCAAGGGACAGGCCACGGACGATCGCCAAGCCGGCTCGTACCTCGCCAGCGGCTGCTCGGCGTGACTCGGCGACGCGCTGGTCAGAACGGATCCCGCGAGAAGCGTCAGTCCGGCGCGGGCCAGGCAGCGCCGCGAATGACTGCGCCCCGCCGGACTCCGCACGAGGAGCATCGCGTCTCCACCCATCGTTTCATTACATCGTATGCGGCCTTCGCGCGCATCCGGTATCGCCGCGGAACGCACGAATGCAGGGTATGGGCTTTCTTAACGGAGTCTTTGCGCGGTTGATGCGCCGAGTCGTCGCCCGTCCGGGGGCACACCGCCCGGGGGAGAGCCTCAGTCGCGCATGCGCTCGAGCTGGATGAGCGCGGGCAACACGAGCAAGTTCGCCAGCACCGAAAGGGCCACCCCGACCGCGAGCAGCTGCCCCATGCTCGCCATTCCGCGGTG
>SPBQ01000133.1 GCA_004525875.1 Myxococcales bacterium | reverse complement strand
GTGCTCGTACTGCAGGGCCCGGATGGTGCGGTGCGCTTCTCGGTCGCGCTGGTGACCGATGCGTACGGCGGAAGCGGGACCGCGGGCTGGCGGCGCGGCCGCGGTGGCAGCAAGTGGAAGTACTTCGACGAGACGGCTACCCCCGTGGGAGGGATCGTCAGCGCGGTACTGCGCGACCGCATGCGGAATGCGCCGCGCCTGTTAGACATCTTGATCACGGGCAAGAACGCAACCTACCCGATCGCGGTCGACGACCAACCCCTCACTGCGATCGTGGTGGTCGGCGACCCGCGTATCGGAGAATGCGCTCGCGCGCGCTTCGCCTCTGGCGACTGCAGGAGCGGACGACGCGGCACACGACTCGTGTGCAGTCAGCCCTGAAGGTCGGCACTCCGGGTCGGGGAACGTACGGTGCGATCCGGAATATCGGGTGGACTGCCGATTCGAGTCATGGGTAGGCTGATCGGCATGACCTGCACCCTGTCGGCGATCGTTGCCGGGATGATCGTACTGACACCGCTTGCGGTGGACGCCGGAACGATCGCGACCTTCGACAACAGTCGCTATGTCGACACCACCAGTGCGCCGGGTGAGGCCGAGTCCGACAACGTACGCGCGAGCACGAAGAGCGTGGGGCACACGGTGCGCCGCTTCACCGGCATCGATGCGACCAGCCTGACGCAGGCCGTGGACAACGCCGACGCCCTGCTCATTCCGGAGCTCGAGCTTGGCGATCTTGCGGTTGACCTCGACGTCGAGGCGCGAGCGGTGATCGTGAACTATGTAGCCGATGGCGGCGGGATCGTGATCAACGGAACCTCGGGACTGCGGGCCGCAGATCTTCTGAACGAGCTCTTCGGCTGGAGCGTGACGAGCGGCTCGGTCGGTGCGGGAACTCGAACGGCCGCCGCAGCGGGGACCGAGTTCGCAGACGTGCCAGATACGCTGCCGGCGCACACGCGCACGCGCGGCCTGGACGTGGCGTCGCTGCCCGAGGAAGCAGTGGTCCTGTACGAGCAGGGAAACCTTGCGCCCCGCGCTCCCATCGTGCGGTTCAGCCACGGAAACGGGCGCGTGATCTACCTGGGATGGGACTGGTTCGAAGCCAAACCGCTTGGTCGCGAGGACGGTGGATGGGTGCGCGCCCTGGGCGCGGCGTACGAGGAGATCTTCATCTGTCGGGATACGTCGCGCGGCGACCTCGATGGGGACGGAATCGCGAACGAGTGTGATGAGATCGAGCCCGTGCAGCGATGCCAGGACGTCGACGGTCAGCGTGACCTCAACATCGCACCGAAGATTGCGTTGAAGAAGATCGGGGCCGATACCGATCCGGACAACGACGGGCTCACGATCCACGGAGAGTTCCTCCTGCCGGTGGGCTCCGGGTTCAACGATCTGGATCCGCGGCTGCGACCCGTGGGCGTGATTCTGGAGTCCGATGACGGCATGGAACTGGTCACCGTTACGCTGCCGATGCTCACATACACCGGTCCCGGCACTGCGGGTTGGAGCCGAACGGGGGCTGGCAAGTGGCTCTATGTCGACGAGACATCGTCCCCGACGGACGGCGTCGTCGAGGCGTCCATCAAGAATCGCAGCGGGAGTGCGCCGCGACAGATCCGCGTCAAGCTCGTCGCCAGGAACGGCTCGATCCCGGTCGAGTCAGGCGACGAGCCGCTGAGGGCGATGGTGGTGGTCGGCGATCCCGCGGCGGGCGAGTGTGCGACCACGACGTTCAACCGCCCGGATTGCACGTTCGGCACCGCCGGGCGGCGCCTCACCTGTCAGAAGTGAGGGCCCGCGGGGCCTTCACTTCATGCTGAAGCGGCCGAGCTCTCTTCCCGAGGTGAAGTACCAGGGCTTCGATACCAGCGTCTGGGCGGCCGGCTCATCGACGTCCATGAGGAACGTCAGCGGCGAGGTGCCGAGGTAGATGCCGGTTGTGGCCAGCGAGATCGCGACGCCGGGGATACGAAGGAAGGCGTCGCCGAACTTCGCTCCGAGCGACGGTTCGGAGACCGTCGCGGCTGCAGCGCTCGGCTGAGCCTCGGCGGGGACCGCCATCGGCGTGGAGGCGACCGTGTCGGCCAGTGCGGCGGCGGGAGTGAAAACGAGTGTGGCGAGCGCGAACACGGGAAGCAGTTGTCTCAAGTGCGTGTCCTCCAGGGGCTGATCTTTCGGTCGCCCCGATTGTGGCACGCTCCTGCGAACCCGAACAACCTGGCGTGCTCCGAATTAGTCGACATCGCCCCGATCGCGCCGCTCTTCGAGCTCCTCGAGCGTGCGCGGCCAGTCCTTCTTGAGCAATCGAGAGAGTGCGCGGTCGGCAAGTAGCTTGCCGCCTGTCTGGCAAGTCGCGCAGTAGTTTGCCTCGTTCGAGGCATACGTGATGCGCTGTACGGGGTCGCCGCAGACCGGGCACGGCTTGCGGTAGCGACCGTGCACGGCCATCCCGTCGCGGAACGCGGAGACCTTCTCGGGGAATCCGTCCTCGCTTTGCTCGCGCAGGCGTCGGGTCCACTCCTGGAGCACGTCGCGTGTTGCCGCAAGCAGCCTGGCCAGGCCTTCATCGTCGAGCTTGCGGGTGAGCGTGAATGGCGAGAGCTGCGCCCGGTGGAGGATCTCATCGGAGTAAGCGTTGCCGATCCCGCTCAGTACGTGGGGGTCGGTCAATGCGCGCTTGAGGGTGCGGCTCGTCGTGGTGAGGGCGTTGCGGAACTCGTCTGGATCACATTCGAACACCTCGAGCCCGCCCGGATCGTGAGCGGCAAGCCCTGACGCGCCTCGCACAACGTGGAGCGAGGCGCGCTTCCTCGAGCCGGCCTCGGTCAGCAGCAGCGTGCCTGTATCGAAGTCGAAGGCCGCCAGACCGCGCTTACCCGGCGGCTTCGCTCCGAGCCTCGCCCAGTGCAGACGACCGGCGATCATGAGGTGGAGGACGAGGAAAAATCGTTCTCGAGTGCGACCACGATTCGCTTTCCGAGGCGCTGGACGCGGCTCACGCGCTGGCCGGCAACCGCGTCGATCGGCGGGTCTACCGAGCGCAGCAGGAAGGGACTGGTCAGCCGAATGCCCTCGAGGGTGCGGCCGGTAAGACGAGTTTCGAGAGCCTCGATATAGACGACGAGGTCGGGGAGTTCGGGCACGCGGCCGGATCAGGCGCTCTCGGCGATCTTCTTGCGCATGGTGCCGAGCACGCCCTTGACGCCATCCTTGGAGAAGATCTCCTGGAACTGCGAGCGAAGGTTGCTCACCAGGCTGATCCCTTCGGGGATGATGTCGATGATGAGCCAGCGGTCCGTGGACCCCTTGCGCAGGCGGTAGTCGACGAGCACTTCGTTCTGACCGCTCTTGACGAAACGGGTCTTCACCGTGTAGTCGCCGCGATTCTCCTCGCGACCGCCGACGATCTCGACGACCTCCCCGGAGTAGGTGTCGATGTTCTTCCGGTAGGTGGCGACGAGATAGGTACGGAACAGCCCGACGAACTCGTGCTGCTGATCGGGGTTGAACTCCTTCCAGTTGCGCGCGAGCACCAGCTTGGCCGTGGTCGCGAAGTCGCAGCAGTCGCCGAGCTCGTTGTCGAGACGCTGGGCCTTCGTCTCGCTCGCAAGCGAGTTGTCCTGGAGGATGGCCAGCGCTTTGTCGGTGAGCTCGCGAACGAAGCGCTCTGGCTCGGAGGGGGAGGCGAAGGCCGCCGAGAACGCGGTTACGACGATGGAGAACGCGAGTACGGACAGGGCTGACGTCGCGACCCTGCCGAGCCGGTGTTCACTCGTCGTCGAAAAAGTAGAGATCTCGTTCGGTATCATCCGGCGTCTCCTCACGGTCGGCGATCAGCGCGTCGCGACGCTGGAGGTATGCGTTGCGTGCAAGCGAGTAGTAGTCGAGAGCCGATTCCTTGGCGTCCGCAATCTCGTCGAGCAACAGCGCCCGCGTGTTGACGGTCACCCCGGCAGTATAGCTCACCGTGATGAAGACGGAATTGACGAAGAACGGCCACACGGCAAGCGGGGAATCTACGAGAAAACCGCCCGAATCCCGAATCGTGGACGGCCCGAGGAGCGGCAGTACGACGTACGGACCGCTCGGAACGCCCCAGCGCGCCATCGTCTGGCCAAAGTCCTCGCGCGACGCCTCGATGCCGATATTGCTGGCAATGTCGATGATCCCGGCGACTCCGAGTGTGCTGTTGAGGATCGCCCGCTGGATCGTGTCGAAGGTCTGGCGCGGCTTGAGCTGGACCAGGTTGTTGAACACGTAGACCGGGGTCCGCAGGTTGTCCGCGATGTTGTCGATCGACACCATGACCGGCTCGCGCAGGACGAAGCGCCACGCCTTCGCGAAGGGTGCGAAGAGCCACGTATCGAGCGTGTCGTTGAATGCGAAGACCTTGCGGTTCATCTTCTCCCACGGATCGCGATCCTGCTCCTGGGCGCCGACGGGCGCAGCCCCGGTACAGGCGAGCAAGGCGGACAGCGCGATGGCGATCAGAGGGGAGGATCTCATTTCTCAATCGCCGTTCTGAACGTTGTAGAGGAACTTGCCGAGTAGGCGTTCGAGCACCACGGCCGATTCGGTGTACTCGATGTCATCGCCGTCGGCCAGCACATCGGCCTCGGCACCGAGATCGAGCGTGATGTAGCGGTCGCCGAGAAGACCGGACGTGACGATCGATGCCGAGGTGTCGATCGGGAGCTCGACGTCGGGGCGCACGCTCAACTCGACGCGGGCGCGGTAGTCGTCATCGAGCGCGATGCCCGTCACCTGGCCGATGGTCACGCCCGAAAGCTCTACGGGTGCGCGGATCTTCAGGTCTGCGATTTGATCGAACGCGGCGTAGAGCTTGATCCCGCCGCGGCCCGTGTAGGATACTCCGCCCACCTTGAGGGACAGGTATGTGAGCGCCATGAGGCCCACCAGCACGAACAGTCCAACGATGAAGTCACGGGTGCTCCGCTCGCTCATCTCAGATTCCCCACAGCGCCGTGATGACGTAGTCCGATACGAGGATGGACACCGATGCGGTCACCACCGTAGAAGTCGTGGCCCGGCTAACGCCCAGCGATGTCGGCTCGCTGGTGTAGCCGCGGTAGGTCGAGATCAGGCCGACGATCAAGCCGAAGATCACGGTCTTGAGTAAGCTGCCGGCGACGTCGTTACGGAAATCGATCGAAGATTCCATCGAGGTCAGGTACGTGCCCGGATCGATTCCCATGAGGCTCACGCCGACGAGGTAGCCGCCGATGATGCCGCAGACGATGAACAGGGCGCCGAGCAGCGGCATGACGAACGTCATGGCGAGCGCCTTCGGTCGTATCACATAGTCCACGGGATCGACGGACATCATTCGTAGCCCGTCCAACTGCTCGGTCGCGACCATCGTGCCTATCTCGGCGGTTGTGGCCGAGCCGGCCCGCCCGGTTGCGAGCAGGGCGGTCAGCAGCGGGCCGAGCTCGCGTACCAGGCTGAGCCCGACGACGGCGCCGAGCGCCTCCTCGGCCCCGAAGCGTACCAGCGTGTTGTAGCCCTGCAGGCCGAGGACCATCCCGACGGCGAGCCCGCACACGCAGACGATGACGATGGAAAGCACGCCGAGCTTGTAGACCTCGTCGAGGAACTGGCGCATGCGTAGCGGTGGATTCAGCGTGGCGATGATGATGTCGGCGAAGAAGACCGCGATGCGGCCGAGGTGCTTGACGAAATTGATGGTCGTCCGGCCGAGCAGCTCTATGGAGTCGTACGCCATGCTCAGGAGCTCGTTCGCGGAGCGACTTCCGCCTCGAAGTCGCGCACATTCTCGAGGACCGCGGAACTGTCGTCCACGTTCTCGTTGAGAAACCGCACCACGCGCGGGTCGTCACTTGCGACCAGCTCGGTGGGGCTGCCCTGGATGACCTCGGCCGGGAGAACGAGCACCACCTTGTGCGCCATTCTCAGGGTCGACGGAATATGATGCGAGACGAGGATCATGGTCATGTCGAACTCGCGGTTGATGCGAACGAGCAGCGCCTCGATGAGCTTGATCGAAACCGGATCAAGACCAGAGAAGGCTTCATCGGCTAGGACAATGACGGGGTTGTGCATCAGTGCGCGGGCCAGCGCGACCCGCTTGGTCATGCCACCGGAGAGCTCCGTCGGCCGCAGCCGGTCCACGTCGAGCAGGCCGACCGCCTCGAGGCGGCGATGAACGCGATCGGTGATCTCCGCTTCGGTGAGATCGCTGTGCTCGCGCAGCGGAAAGGCGACGTTATCAAACACGGACATCGAGTCGAGCAGGGCACCGTGCTGGAACATCATTCCGAGCTTGTTGCGCACGGCGTACAGGCCGCGCTCTCCCAGGCGCGCGACGTTTTCGCCTTCGACGAGCACACGCCCGCGCTGAGGCCGCACCAGCCCGCCGATCAAGCGCAACATGGTGCTCTTGCCCGATCCACTGCCGCCGAGGATCACCGAGATCTTCCCGCGCGGAAACGTGCAAGACAGGCCGGAGAATACCGGTCGACTGCCGTAGGCCATCTCGACCTCCTCGAGGACGACGT
>SPBQ01000091.1 GCA_004525875.1 Myxococcales bacterium | reverse complement strand
CGTCGGTCCGGCCGCCCGGGCGCCCCACCGCGGAGATCGCGTAGGGCCGCGGCGAGGCCGTGAACAGTGCGTCCATCGAGACCACAGGCCACGCGCGCACGCCGTCACGGACGCGGCCACCGATCTTGCGCGGATCCACGTCGACCAAACCGGCGGGCACGACACCCTCGATTGCGAGCAATTTGCAGAGCGACTTCCCCACCGGGCCGGCGCCCAAAATCCACAGCGGCCGGCCGGCGCAGCCGACCGATCGCTGGCGCAACTCGTTGGCCAGGTGATGCGCGCGGCAAGCCATGAGGCGGTCCTCGCCGTAGCGCGGATCCACGCGCGTCGCCTGACGTCCGTGAAGCCTCCAGGCCAGGAGCACCTCGTTCACCCGCCCGATCCGCAGCCCCGCCGCCAGGGCTCGCAGAAACAGGTCCCAGTCCTCGGGCCAGCCCGTCTCGCGCCAACCGCCGAGCGAATCGCGCAGCGCAGCGGTGCGCATGATCGTCGACGGGTGCAAGACGGGTGATTCGACGAAGCGGTCGCGAGCGATCTGGTCCGGCGCGAGCAGCCCGTTCTGCCAGTCGACGTAGCGCCGCATGCCGTCGCCAAGCTGGCTGTCGGGAAAAGGATCGACCTTGCAGGCGGCGGCGAAAAGGGACGTGTCGGCATCGAGCGCCGCGCACTGCCGCTCGAGCCGTCGCGGATCAGCCACGTCGTCGGCGTCCATCCGGGCCAGTAGCGGCGAGCGCGCGAGCGCGAGCCCTGCGTTGAGGGCGGCGACCAGTCCGCGCCGCCCGGGTGATGTCGACGCCACACGGATCCGCGCATCGCAACCCGCTCGCGCGTCGAGGAGCGCTCGGCTGTCGTCACGACTGCCGTCATCAATCGCAACGAGATCCCAGTCCGATTCACTCTGACCAACGATTGAATCGAGACATTCACCGAGCCAGCGCCCCGCGTCGCGAACAGGCATGAGAATGGTTACGCGCGCCACGTCACTCGCCGGGGCGCGCTCCGCGCCCCGGCGAGTGACGCTAGGCGGGCGCCGGCTGTTTGTCGAGCGGCACGATCGGTCGACGTGCTCGTCGGTGGACTCAGAGTCGCCCGCCGGACATCACCGACGCGAGCATGAGCGCACACGGCCGATCGATGCGGAAGTTCTGGGGCTGGGGACGCACCGGCGACGACCCCGACGATGAGCACGTCCACCCGATCGGTAAGCTGCTCGCGGATCGATTCGGCTGCGAGCTCACCGCGCCGGTGTCGGCGCCGCAGATCGACGAGATCGATATGCCCGTGTCGCGCCTCGACGCGTCGACCGCACCCGTTTCGCTCGCGCCGATCCTGTCCTGCGCGCCCTACGCGCGCGCCTCGCACACCTACGGCAAATCGTTCCGCGATGTCGTGCGTGCACTGCGGCGCGACTTCCGCGTCGCGCCCGACCTCGTGGCATTTCCGCGCGACGAGAGCGACGTGACCGCCCTGCTCGACTGGTGCACCGACGCTCGCGTCGCCGCGATCCCTTACGGAGGCGGCTCGAGCGTGGTCGGCGGCGTCGAGGCCAGGCTCGATAGCGGCGGACCGGGCGGCGAGTACAAGGCCGCCGTCTCCATCGACCTGGGCGCGCTCGACCGCGTGATCGAGATCGATCGCGAGTCGCGCGCCGCACGTATCCAGGCCGGTATCTACGGACCGGCGCTCGAGGACCGGCTGCGCCCGCACGGACTGACGCTGCGACACTTCCCGCAATCCTTCGAATTCTCGACGCTCGGCGGCTGGATCGCGACGCGCTCGGGCGGGCACTACGCGACGCTCTACACGCACATCGATGAGTTCGTCGAATCGATTCGCATGATCACGCCCTCGGGGCTCTACGAATCGCGCAGGCTGCCGGGATCGGGCGCGGGGCCTTCGCCCGATCGTTTCGCGCTCGGCTCGGAAGGCACGCTCGGGATCATCACCGAAGCCTGGATGCGGATCCAGGAACGGCCAACCTTCCGGACCTCGGCGGCCGTCAAGTTCAGCAATTTCCACGCCGGCGCGCGCGCCGCCCACGACATCGCCCAGGCCGGCCTGCACCCGTCGAACCTTCGCCTTCTCGACGCCGGCGAGGCGCTGACCTCGGGCGCCGGTGACGGCAGTCACGGCGTCCTGATCATCGGCTTCGAATCGGCGGATCACACGCTCTACGCATGGATCGAGCGCGCTCTCGAGTGCGCTCGTGACCACGGCGGTGAGATCCCCGCCGGCGCGGGCCGCACCCGCAATGACGAGGGCGCCTCGCGTGAAGGCGCCGCCGGCGCATGGCGCAACGCCTTCCTGCGCGCGCCCTATCTGCGAGATGCCCTCGCCCGACTCGGTTTCGTGAGCGAGACCTTCGAGACGGCGATCACGTGGGACCGCTTCGAGGAGTTCCACGCATGCGTCACTGCGGCGGTCGAAGACGCGCTGGCTCGCGTGTGCGGCGGCGGCCAGGTGAGCTGTCGCTTCACGCACGTCTATCCGGACGGCCCCGCGCCCTACTACACGGTGCTGGCGCCGGGGCGTCGCCGGTCGCAGCTCGAGCAGTGGGATGAGATCAAGGCGGCGGCCGCCGACGCGATCAACAGTGCGGGCGGGACGATCACCCATCATCATGCCGTGGGTCGCGACCATCGGCCCTGGTACGACCGCCAGCGACCGGACGCGTTCGCTGCGGCGTTCACCGCGGCCAAGGGCGCGCTCGACCCGGGCGCGATCATGAACCCCGGCGTGCTCGTCGGCTGATCCGGGGTGACGATCAGACTGCGGAGAGTCCGGGCAGGCGCGATCAGGCGCGGCCGAGCATCCGCTGAGCCACCGCCGCATGCAGCGCGGCACCGGTCGGCAGCACGGCTTCGTCGATCATCATCCGGTCGGAGTGCAGCGGGGCGTTGGCGCCGGTCGCGCAACCGAGGAACACCATCGCACCGGGGACCCGTGCGAGCACGTAGGAGAAATCCTCCGCACCCATGAACGGCCCGGCCATCTCGCGCCGCTCGAGCCCGAGCCCTTCGGCGGCGACAAGGACCTCGCCGACGGCGTCGACGTGGTTTATGGTCGGGGGGTAACCAGGACGCACGTCGAGATCGACCTCGAGCCCGCGCGACTCGGCGACACCGCAGGCGACTCGCCGCAAGCGTTCGAGCGCGAGCTCACGACCGGAGACGGACAGCGAGCGCATCGTCCCCGAGCACCGCGCCGTGGCCGGTATCACGTTCTCCTTGGTTCCTGCAACGACGTGCGAGACGCTGTAGACGACACGATCGTGGGGATCCGTCTCTCTAGCGGCGACGTGCGACAATCCGTCGACGAACGGCCCGATGGCGGGGATCGGATCGCGGGCTGCGTGTGGCGTGCTCGCGTGCCCACCGGCACCGCGAAACGTCGCCGTGAAGTCGTCGAACGCGGCCAGCATCGTGCCGGTGCGGTACAAGACGGTGTGTGGTGGCGCCGACGGTTGAAGATGGATGGCGAACGCCGCGTCGACATCGTCGAGAGCCCCCTCGGCGATCATGATCGCCGCCCCGCCGAACCCCTCCTCGCCGGGCTGGAACATCAGCCGCACGGTTCCGGCAAAGCGCTTGCGCGCATCAACCAGAACGACCGCCGCACCGACAAGCATCGCCGTGTGGCCGTCGTGGCCGCAGGCGTGCATGCACCCGTCCACCTCGGATGAGAACTCCAGACCGGTCGCCTCGGTGAGGGGAAGAGCGTCGGTGTCCGCGCGTAACGCGACGACCGCAGGCTTCACGCCGGGGGCGACGTTGCTCGCGCCGCCACCGTGGATGTCGGCGGTCACCCACGTACAGCCGCGGCCCGTCGTGATCGCATCGACACCGATCGCCTCGAGCTCGCTTCGCACCAGCTCGCACGTACGTGGCGTCTCCAGACCGAGCTCCGGAGTTCGGTGAATACGCCTTCGCAGCTCGATGATGCGCTCGCGATGCGCCACCGCCATGGTCAGTAGATCCTTCACCCGCGGGTTCCTCCCACCTGGGCAAGCCGCCGCTCGATGACGTGGCGGTAGAATCGTAGATCCTGCGCACCAGGCAGAGCCACGTCCCCGTCGACCAGCACCGTCGGTACGGCGGTGATGCCCAGCTCGAAGGCCTCGTTGTGGTCCCTGAGCACTGCGCGCTCGATTTGCTCGTCGGCAAGATCGGCCTCGAAGCGGACCCGGTCCAAATCGCACTCGTCCGCAACGGCGAGCAATGTCGTACGGTCGGTCACGTTGCGGTTCTCGAAGAAGTAGGCCCGCATGAGCGCGAGGTGATAACGATCGAACCGTCCCTGTGCAGCCGCCGCCTTGACGGCCACGTTCGGCGGCACCGAGTGCGACGGCGGCGCCTCGTCGGTGGACCAGACGCGGAAGTCACCGGAGTCGGGCTGAGACGCGGGAACCTTCCACGATTCGGTGTAGCGCCGGAACTTCTCGAGCGGCTTCGCGGACGGAGCCGGCCGCAACAGAAACGACTTCCACGTAAGCTCGAGTCGTGGGCCGTACTCGTGTTCGAGCTTTGCGAGGCGGACCGCCCCGTTGAAGCACCACGGTCAAAGGATATCGGACCAGACCGAGAAGCGGACGATCGCGTCGGTGGACATCGGTGCGCCTACTTCTTGGCCGCCGAGGGCATGCCGAGCTCTGCCAGGTCGGCGTCAAGCGACCGCAGCACGTGGTCGGCGAACGCGCGGCGCGAGAGCTCCTTGGTCATCGCTAACGCACCGCTCGGTAGCTCCGCCGCACCGGCCGCCTCCCCCAGCGCACGCTCGAGCAACTCCGCTTCCGGCACCACATCGTCGAGATAGCCGGCCTCACGCGCGCCTGCCGGATCGTAGATGCGGGCGTTGACGGTGGCGGCGGTGAAGTGGCGCTTCGACAACCGCTCGCGCGCGAGCTCGATCGCGAACACCGGTAAGCGCAGCCCGATCGCCACCTCGTTCAGCCCGATCTTGAATGCGCCCTCGGCGCCGATGCGCCGGTCCGCCGCTAGCAGCAGCAGCGCTCCAGCAGCCAGCGCGTGGCCCGTGCACGCGGCCACGACCGGCTGCGGATGCGTGTAGATCTTCACCAGCATGCGGGCGCCGGCCGCCACCAGAGCGCGTGCCGATGCGGGGCTCGCCGTCATCGTCGACAGCTCGAAACCGGCAGAGAACTTTCCGGGGCGTCCGGCGATCAATACCGACCTCGCCTCGGTCGCGGCGCGATCGAGCGCCGATTCGACGCTCGCGATCAGCTCGTGCGAGACGGCATTGGCCTTGCCATCGTCTAGCGTCAGGACCGCAACGTTGCCGTTGACCTCGTAGCTCAGGTTGTCGTCAGAGTGTGCCATGGTCGTTCGTCTCCCCGGGGTCGGTGTCCGATGGTCGTCGCCGCGAGGCGGCTGGGGGCTCAGTGAAGCAGTGCGAAAAAATCCTCGATGCGCCGGGCGTTGACGCCCATGTCGCCGCGTCCGTCGCGGTACTTCGAGCGCATGTCGATCATGCTACCGCCCTCGGTCTCACGGACGCGGACGACCACGTCGTCCTTGAAGCGAAACACTCCTGATATCGAAACCGCCTCGATGCGGCCCGTGCGGCGGTCCTCGTCGACGACGCGTGTGTCGCGCAGCGCCGAGAGCGTCTCGCGTGCCAGAACGAAGGTGTCCACCGACGCCTTCGCGATCCTCACCGTCGCAAGCGTCGGATAGGCGCTGCGCTGCTGTTCGGCGAATCCTTCCGGGTAGGACATGTCGCGGCCGGCGTTGGCCTCGAGTGTGAGCGCGTGCACGAACAGTGGCGGGTCGTCGACGTCCGTGGTGATGTCGTTGATGATCGGGAAGCCGACCGCTGGAAGCGCCAGCCCCGCGACCGACGCGATCGTCACGACCCCGAGTAGCGTCGCCACCAGCGCCTTGCGTCGCGCGCTCGGGTCGCGGTCCCCACGCGCCCGGATACGAGCAAATAGCGCGAACAGGAAGCCCACCAGCGCCAGCGGCAACGAGATCAGGAACATCCGGAAGCCAACAAACGAGCTGAGCACCTCGCGATGCGCGCCGAGCGCGCCGAGAACGGCGACGGCCGGCGTCGCGAGTCCGAAGATCAGGGCCACCCGTGCGACGTGAGTGCCCGGCAGGCGCCGCG
Organism: Myxococcales bacterium; assembly: GCA_004525875.1. The sequence continues at coordinate 1,921 of SPBQ01000091.1, read as the reverse complement.
GTCCACGCCCGGGGCCGGCGCCAGCTTTCGGTGTTTCGCGGGGGCGGTCGTCGAAGTTCCAGGCCTGGCCAGATGGATCGGCATCTCCGGTCCCGCCGGGTCCGGCACCTCCGGGGCTCTCTACGGTTTCCACGCCCGAATCGTACTCACCCGCTTGGGTAGATCCAAACCGGCGCGAGAAGCTGTCCCTACGGACGGCGGCGTACTATCTAGCTAGCCGGGCCTTCAGCGCGCGCCCGCCGCCAAGAGAAATCGCCAAGAGGGGGACCTCATGCTCGCAATCGACATCATCAAACGCCAGCGCTTGCTGCGGCCGGAGGCGCCGGCCGTGACCTTCGCCGGCCGTACGTTCACGTACGCCGATCTGTACGAACGCTCGTGCCGGACGGCCAACGCGCTGTCTCGCCTCGGGGTCGGCCCTGACAGCCGCGTCGCCGTTCTGTCGAAGAACTGTCACCAGTACGTGGAGCTCTACTTCGGCGCGTCGCTGATCGGTGCGGTGACGACGCCGCTGAACTATCGTCTGTCGGCGCCCGAGCTCGCGTACATCATCAACGATGCAGAGGTGGTCTGTGCGATCGTTGGTGAGGAGTACGTCGGCACGATCGACTCGATCCGCGGTGAGCTTACGACCGTGCGGGAGCTCGTGTGCATCGGCGGCGCCCGCGATGGGTACCACGGCCACGAGGATCTGCTGGCCACCGCCTCGGCCGACGCGCCGATCGCAAGCGTCGACGAGAACGACCTCGTCTACCAGATGTATACGAGCGGCACGACGGGGCGGCCCAAGGGCGCGATGATCACGCATCGAAACCTCGTGACGAACGTGATGCAGATCTCGTTCGAGGCCGCCATGTCCCCACATCACTGCAACCTGATCGTCGCCCCCCTCTACCATGCAGCGGCCGTCATCACCGCCATGTACACGATGGCGGCCGGGGCGTCTCTGGCGGTGAAGGAGGACTTCATCCCCGATCGGGTGCTTCGCTCGTTCAGCGAGGACGGCATCACTCACGCGCTGTTCGTCCCGGCGATGATACTCTTCCTGCTGTCCATGCCGGGGATCGAGGACGTCGACTTCGGGCCGCTCGAGCGCATCACCTACGGCGCGTCGCCGCTCCCGGCCGAAGTCCTCAAGAAGGCGATCGAGACGTTCCGCTGCGACTTCCTCCAGGCGTTCGGCCAGACCGAGTCGGTGGCCGTGCTTACGGTACTCGGCCCCAGGGACCACGTCGTCGGCGGTACTCCTGAACAGAGTCGCAGACTCAGCTCCTGCGGCCGCCCGGCGTTCGGCGTGGAGATCCGCGTGGTCGACGAGAACGACAAAGACGTGGACGCCGGCGAGCTCGGAGAGATCATCGCGCGCGGACCCAACGTGATGAAAGGCTACTGGAAGATGCCCGAGGCGACGGCAGACACACTGCGAGGCGGCTGGTTGCACACGGGCGATCTCGGAACCATGGACGAGCGCGGCTACGTCTTCATCATGGATCGCCTGAAGGACATGATCGTGTCGGGCGGCGAGAACGTCTACCCGCGCGAGATCGAGGAGGTGCTCTTCACGCACCCCGGCGTAGCCGACGCTGCCGTGATCGGCGTGCCCAGCGCCAGATGGGGCGAGGACGTCAAGGCCGTTGTGGTTCTCAAGGCCGACGCTTCAGCGACGGCCGAGGAGCTGATCGAGTTCTGCGGCGGAAGACTTGCCGGGTACAAACGACCGAGAACCGTCGACTTCCTCGAGGCCTTGCCGAAGAATCCGTCCGGCAAGGTGCTCAAGCGCGAGCTGCGCGAACCGTACTGGAAGGGCGTAGACCGGCGGGTGAACTGAGAAAGGCCGTGTCGATACACTTCGAGCTTCCCGGCGACCACCCTCACGTGGCGATCGTGACGATCGACCGGGCCGAGCGCGCCAACTCGCTCG